>VGBQ01000010.1 GCA_016870425.1 Actinomycetota bacterium
CTTCGCCGGAGCCTTCTTCGCCGGAGCCTTCTTCGCCGGGGCCTTCTTTGCCACTGCCATCGACGCCAACCTCCGCACTGGTCCCATGAAGAGGGCCCGAGTCAAGTCCGAGGACTCGCCGGGCGCCGCGCCCCGGTGGACCGGGACGACCTCAGTGTGCCACGGACGCCCCCTCACGTCGCTCCGGGGCCCCGTCAACGCACGAGGACCGCCCGCCCTTGCCCCACTCGCACGGTGGTGGCGTCACGCTGGACCACATCCTGGGCAACATCAAGGGGGCCCACGCCCCCCACCTCGTACGTCGCCTCCCAGACGGCCGTCACCCTGACCACAGCGTCCCCCGCCTGCCGGTACGTGTGAGTGATGGTCGGCTCGGGCCATCGCCGTCCTGGGCTAAGAGTGGCGACGGACTCCGTGCCGAAGTCCCAGATCCAGCGGGGACGTGCCGTCAACGAGATCGATAGACCGAGGATCTCGAATGCTTCGGTCACCGGCACCTCCTCCTCGCTCACACCGAAGATCACCGGCACATGTGGCAACGCGCGACCCGCAGGCTGGCGCCACGGCTTCAGGTCTGGCACACGAGCCACGATCCGGTCGCGGATCACCCCCTCCACGGACTCGCGCGAGACAGGTCCACCCGGCCCGAAGCATGCGGCGCCAAGATCGATCTCTACGCCGTCAGGCCGCGTGACGTAGATGCGCAGCCAATAGCCGTCCACGCCGCACAGTCGGGCGGGCCCGCGGCACGCACCCGCGGAGGTCATCTCGCACTGGATGACCGAGCGCCACACGCATCCGGGGCACTCGGCCGCCGTCTCGCGGCCGTAGGCGGAGATTTGCGGCGGCAGGAGCAAGCTCCCCGAGCCGACGAAGGCGTTGCGGTCGTCGTCTCCGATGATCGTCACATCAGCGTGCACCTGGGGGGACGGCAACGCCAGGAGGGACGTGGTGACGGCGAGTGCGCTGATGAGAGCTGCGGCGAGGTGTCGGGGCATCCCAGCACGCTAGGCAGCGCACCCCGTGGATGCCATGGTGACGACGGCATCGCGCACGCGCCGTGATCGCTCCCGTCAGGGGACCGGGACAGCGCTCAGCGCATCGCGGACGATCTGCCCCACCTGCTCCTTCTCGACAAGGAACCCGTCGTGTCCGTACGGGGAGCGCACGACGTGCAGGGGGCGCGCCCCGGGAGTGGCTGCCACGAGCTCCTCCTGCAGACGCAAGGGAAAGAGACGGTCCGAATCCAGGCCCACGACGGTCAGGGGCGCGCGGATCGAACCCAGCGCCTCGGCCACACCACCACGGCCGTCACCCACGTCGAACAGGCTCATGGCGCGGGTCAGGGCAATGTAGGTATTTGCGTCGAAGCGACGCGCGAGTTTGTCGGCCTGATGGTCCAAATAGGACTCGACCGCAAAGCGTCCGCCGGTCATGGGCTCCTCGGTGCCCTGCGGATCACGACCGAAGCGCAGGTCGAGTTCGCTCTCACTGCGGTAGGTGAGATGCGCGATGCGCCGAGCGATCCCCATGCCCACATGGGGGCCCTCGCCCGCGGGAGCGTCGTAGTAGTCCCCGCCGCGGTATCCCGGGTCGGCCTCGATCGCGGCGATCTGGGTGGCGTGCGTGCCGATCTGGTCGGCGGTTACGGCCGCGGTCGTGCCGAGCACGAGGCCCGAGCGCACGAGTTCGGGATACGCCGCCATCCACTCCAGCACGCGCATGCCCCCCAGGGAGGGTCCGAGCATGAGAGCCCAGGACGGGATGTCCAGAGCCACCATCACGCGGCGTTCGATCTCGACCATGTCCGCCACGGTGACGACGGGGAATCGACTGCCCCATGGGCGCCCGTCAGGGGCCGACGTGGCCGGTCCGGTCGTCCCCTGGCAGCCGCCGAGGACGTTCGCGCACACGACGAACCACTCCGCCGTATCGATGGGTGCACCGGGGCCCACGAGACCGTCCCACCAGCCGGCGGTGAGGTGACCGGGTCCCGCATGGCCCGTCACGTGCGAGTCCCCCGTCAGCGCGTGGCAGATGTAGACCGCGTTGCTCCGGTCGGCATTGAGCACACCCCAGGTCTGGTACGCCACGCGCACATCGGGGATGCGCTGCCCCGCCGTGACGGTGAGGTCACCGACATCGAGAAAGCGCCGTTCTCCGACGGGGTGCCCCTCCTGCCAGGCACCGCTGGCAGGAGGGGGTCCGTCGTAGGAGAGCGGTCCGAACGTCGCGGACATGACGCGGGTCAGGACTCCTTCGCCGCGCGGAATCCCGCATCGAGGTCGGCCAGGATGTCGTCAATGCCCTCGATGCCCACGGCGAGGCGCACCAGACCCGGCGTGACACCGGCAGTGAGCTGCTCCTCGGGAGTGAGCTGGGAGTGCGTCGTCGACGCTGGGTGGATGACGAGGCTGCGCACGTCACCGATGTTGGCCACGTGGCTGTGCAGCTCCAGGGCCTCCACGAAGCGCTTGCCCGCCTCGAGGCCGCCCTCGATCTCGAAGGACAGCACGGCACCCGATCCCGCCGGGGAGTACTTCTCGGCGAGGGCATACCAGGGGCTTGAGGGCAGCGAGGCGTAGTTGACCTTGAGCACCTCGTCGCGACCCTCGAGGAAGTCGGCCACGCGCCGGGCGTTGGACACATGTCGCTCCATGCGCAGGCTGAGTGTCTCCAGGCCCTGGGACAGCAGCCAGGCATTGAATGGCGCGATAGCCGTGCCCAGGTCGCGCAGCAATTGCACGCGCGCCTTGAGGATGAAGGACAGATTGGCCCCGAAGGCGGACCCCACTCCGAGGTCGCGTGCGTAGACCAGCCCGTGGTAGCTCGGGTCGGGCTGATTGTAGTTGGGGAAGCGCTCGGGGTACTGCGCGTAGTCGAAGTTGCCCGAGTCAATGATGGCTCCTGCGATCGCGGTGCCATGACCACCGATGTACTTCGTCGCTGAGTGCACGACGATGTCGGCACCCCACTCGATAGGCCGGATGAGATAGGGCGTGGCCACGGTGTTGTCGACAATGAGAGGTACGCCGATCTCGTGAGCGAGGTCTGCTACCGCCCGGATGTCGAGGATGTCGTTCTTCGGATTGGCGATCGACTCACCGTAGAACGCCTTCGTGTTCGGCCGCACCGCAGCTCGCCAGGACTCGATGTCGTCGGGGTCCTCGACGAAACTCACCTGGATGCCGAGCTTGGGCAGGGTGTAGTGGAAGAGGTTGTAGGTGCCGCCGTAGAGACTGGGGCTCGACACGATGTGATCCCCGGCTTCGGCAACGTTGAGGATCGCCAGGGTCTCGGCCGCCTGCCCGCTCGAGACGAGGAGTGCTCCCACGCCCCCCTCGAGGGACGCCAAGCGATCTTCGACGGCCGCCTGCGTGGGGTTCATGATGCGCGTGTAGATGTTGCCGAGTTCCTTGAGGGCGAAGAGATTCGCCGCGTGATTGGTGTCGTTGAACGTGTACGACGTCGTCTGGTAGATCGGGAGCGCGCGGGCATTGGTGGCGGCATCGGGTGCCTGCCCGGCGTGGATCTGACGGGTCTCGAAGGACCAGCCGTTGCTCATGGTGTTCTCCTACGGTGGGTATGCGGATGGAGTGAGATTCGCGGATCCGGTGAGTGCCGGATGGCCGCCGGATGACGTGAGGTCCCCGAGGGGATGCCGGATGCGAGTCAGATGGGCATTCGACAACAGCACATAGCGACCTCCGAGCCGTCCGGGGCCTTGCCCTGTGCAAGACCCGCGCTTGCCTGCCATGCAGGCCCGGTCATCACCCGGGGCACCCCACCGCGGTCGGAGGGTTGCCGGCCAGCGAGCCGGGGCTTGACGCTGGCGCTCATGACCTGCCGAAGAGGCTACACAAGCCTCCCGCGCGCCTCAAGTCCCCCTCCCCTAGGCCGCCCGAAGGCAGGCCTCGCGACGCAGGCTCGCGAGGCCGTCGCGCCAGACCTCGGGGTGCATCCCCATGGCAAGGCACCGGTCGACCAGGTCGGCGAGGGTGTAGTCGGGGTCGGCCCGCCGCGCCCGCTCGACGGCAGCGACGGCCCGCGAACCATCGCCGGTTTGCCAGCGCAGGATCGCGAGCACGGTCGCGGGCGCAGCGACGTGGGTGTCAGGCGCTGCCGCTACGACCTCGGCCAGCCGCTGAGCAGCACGCTGCCACATGACGGGCTCCTCGTGCATGACGTCCCATAGGAGAGTGTCCCGAACACGGACGTCTTGGAGTCCGACGAGCACCTCGGCCACGGTCTCCGGCTCGAGCCGGTCCGAGGTGACGAGATCACGCACGCGGGTGATCACCGCATCGCGGTCGAGGTCCGCTGACACGACGTGCCCCATCGCGCGCTCCACCTGCTCGCGCACGCCGGGATCGGGATCGATGTCGGACACGTACGCGTCACGGCTGTCCTCCCATGCCGCGCAGCCCCACACGCTCGCGACATGCGCGACCTGGTGCGACGTCGTCACGGTCCATGCCCCACCAGCGACGGCATCCTCCAGCGAGGACCAGGCCACTCCGCGGGGATCTCGCCCGGCGACGAGCACCCGCCCCAGGGGCAGTCCGGCTGCCTCAACGGTCGCCAGAGCGCGCAGGAGCGAGGCGGGGTCCATGGCCGCCCCGGGTGCCGCATCGGCGTACGCCACGAGGTGGCAGGCCGCGACCCGCCGCGCCAATCCCGCGGTGGCGGGGGGAAGCCCCGCGGCGGTCTCGCGATCCCAGCGCATGATGACGGTGATCTGATCGTCGTGGTCGATGGCGACGGCACAGATGGAGCCCCCCGGCCAATAGCCCAGCATCAGGGGTGGGGCGAGGACGGTGTCCTCGGGTGATGACACGGCGATGGCCGTGGTGGAGTCAAGGGGAAGGGTCATGAGGGCACGGTGGACCGACCATGCACCTCAGAGCATTCGGATCCCCCGCCACTGTGGACGGATGGCACCGGCTGTGGACAAACCTCGCGTGTGCGGCCGAGCGACGTGAGAGAGGCGCCTCAGCGCATGATGCGCACGACTTCGCATGTCCACGAGCCGCGCGGCGAGGGCACCTCCAGTCGGTCACCGACACGAGCCCCGAGGAGGGATCGGCCCAGAGGCGAGTCCCACGAGATGCGCTCGTCGTCGATCGTGGCCTCCTCCGGGTGCACTGGACGGACCCGGACCGACTCTCCCGCGCCGTCCTTGATCTCAACCAGGGCTCCGGGTGCGACCGATGCTCGGCGCCCCGTGGCGGGTGCAGGGAGCTCGACGGATGCGGCCAGGATCGCCTGGAGCCGCTCGATCTCGGCCAGGGCGCGCTCGAACTCAGCGACGTCGCGCTCGTCGCGCTCCGGCCCGATCAGGTGGGGACGCAACGGGTCGAGTACGTCGGTGCGCAGTCGATCCACCCGCTCGTGGAGGGCCGCGCGGCCCAGAGGTGTCAGCGCGGGCGCGACGTGAGCCGCGAAGCGAGGGTCATCGGCGATATGAGTGGGCATAGCGTCCTCCGGGCGAGCGAACTCGCGACCGAAGGTCTCCCGCCGCCGGCCTCAGGCCGACCCGTGGGCCCGGGGGCCGCGGCGGCCCCGTGATGACGAACCCACGACGAGGGGGTACTCCCCTTCTGCCCGGGAGCCTAGACGGGACCGACGGCGTACGCATCCGGGGGCGGAGGCCCCCAGTGCGGTCGCTTGGCCGTGATGCCATCCCCGGAGCTGCGCCCGCGCATCCGGCGTGCCAGCCAGGGACCGAGGTGCTTCCCTGCCCAGGCGGCGTGCCCCCGGGCTCTCACCAGCGGGCCGGGGGGATCCGGTGGCCTGCCGGGAGTCCGCCACGAGTCGTCGCCGATCCCCAGGGTGGCCAGGGCTGCCCGCGCCGCTAGCTCGTGGCCGGCAGGGGACAGGTGGAGGCGGTCTTCATCCCAGAAGCGATCGTCGTCGAAGACCGCGCACCCCCAGAAGTCGACCACGGAGCAGCCGTAGCGCTGTGCGATGGCCTTCGTGGCGGAGTTGGCAGCGGCAATGCGCGACGAGACCGACGCCATGACCGCCGAGCGCCGCGACGGGTCGCCGAAGGCGAAGAGCACGACGTCGGCCCCCGTGCCGCGCAGTTGGCGCACGGCATTCTCAACGTGCGTCGCGCACGCGTGCGGGTCATAGGAGCGCCGCAGGGCGTCGTTGACTCCCGCGGCAAGGGTCACCAGGTCCGGCCGGAGGTCACATGCCCGCGGCACCTGCTCGTCGACGACCTGGCCGATGAGCTTGCCCCGCACCGCGAGGTTGGCGTACTCCAGGCCGGGTGACGTGCGTGCCAGCGTGGCAGCGACGCGATCGGCCCAGCCCACATAACGCCCATCGGAGGCCGTGTCGTCCATGAGCCCCTCGGTGAAGCTGTCGCCCAGGGCGACGTACCGGCTCCACATGGACCGGTCAGGCTGCGGGAGCCGGATCAGCAGGCTTGGCGGCAGCGAAGGTGCGGTTGGCCCGACGGAACCACAGGACGAGCGCCAGGATGCCGATGATGATCTGGGGCAGGTAGGAGGCCATGCGCCACACGACGTCGGCGGCCTGCGCCACTGAGCCTGAGACGCCCATGCTCTGCAGGAGCGCGATCATGAGCGCGTCCGTGGTCCCCAGGCCCCCCGGCGTGATGGGGACCATGAGCATGATCTGGCTGGTGGCAAAAGCGGCGAAAGCGGCGAGCGGCGAGGTCCCGGTCGTGTCCCAGCCCTCCACGCCGCGCAGCGAGGCATAGAAGATGGCGAACTGGGTGAGGATGACGGAGAGCTGCGCGATCGTGAGGAAGAGCCAGCGCCTGCGGAGTACGTCGTACATATCACCGCGAAACTTCGTGATCGGCGCGACCAGGTCGAGGTCCTTGAGTTTGGACACGTGCTTGCGCAGCGGATTGATGAGCTTGTTGCCGAGGTTGCCGATGGCCACCGCAATCTTGGGGCTGCGCATGATGAGGACGAATCCGACGATGACCACGACGAGGATGCCCAGGCCGAGCGGTGCCACCCAGTTATAGCTGCTGTTTCCGCCCTCGATGCTCAGGGCGGCGACCCCGAGGATGGGCAGTCCGAGGCTCACGAAGATGCTCCACAGCCCGACCGCGGTGATCGCGGCGGTCGCCGCCGATCCCGGGATCCGGTACGACGCGAGCATGGCGTACTGGACAGCCAGGCCGAACGCGCCGCCAGCCGGGACGCCATTGGAGATCGCGAAGGCGGCCTGGTTGACCTGCTGCGAGGGCCCGTACTTCAAGCCCGGTGTCGCCGCCATGAAGGGGAAGCCATAGGCGACGAGGTAGAGGATGACGGTTGCGGCGATGATGATCAGCGCCATCGTGGTCATGCCTTCGAGCTCGGCGAACGCCGCCTGATAGCCCGATCCCGTGACCTGGGGGATGACCCGCACGAAGATGAAGATGATGAAGATGAGGCCGATGACCCCGAGGATGATCGACTTCTTCTTGTCGAGCGCCGCGGTCGGCGGCGCTGCCGCGCCGGGGGCGGAGTCCGGGGTCGGCGCCACCGGGGTGTCAGACGTCTCGCTCACGTGCCCTCCCTGTCCAGGGTGACCCTAGCCCCTCCTCCTCTCGGGGGGGCGGATGCCGGACTCCTTCACCCCATTGACAGGATGACGGCCATGCCCTTGGACCACGTCTCCTACGCCTGCTCGCCGGGCGAACTCGCCGAGGTCGTGCAGCGCATCGGCTCGGAGCTGGGCGCCGCCTTCGTCGACGGCGGGATCCATCCCGCCTTCGGCACGCGCAACTTCATCCTGCCTCTCGCTCACGGTGTCTATGTCGAGGTTGTGGCCGCACTCGATCACCCCGCGGCCGACAAGGCCCCCTTCGGACGCGCGGTGCGTCACCGCGCCGACGAGGGCGGTGGATGGCTCGCCTGGGTCGTGGCGGTCGATGAGATCGGCGTCGTCGAGCAGCGGCTCGGGCGCGAGAGCGTCCGAGGCCAACGCATCCGCCCGGACGGCCAGGAACTCCAGTGGCGACAGATCGGCGTGCTCGACCTCATCGACGACCCGCAGCTGCCCTACTTCATCGAGTGGCAGTCGACCGACTGCCATCCTGCGCGCGACGGCGGCACGGTCGAACTCACCTCTATCGAGTTGAACGGCGACCCGGAGACACTCCAGGGCTGGATGGCACAGGGAGATGGCCTGCCCCCGCAGATCACCTGGGTGGCAGGCGACGAGCCGGGGATCGTGTCCTGCGGATTCCTGACACCCCGAGGATTCGTGCGCGTCGACTAGCGCCGGTCCGCTACGGTCCGGTCATGAGCGACACCACTCCTGCCCCAGCGACAACGCCCCCCGCCGACGACTCCGACGGGGGCGAGGCAGGTTTCGGCGTGCCTGACACCCTCAAGACATGGGCGGGCATGACCTGGCGCATCCTGGTCATCCTCGCCGGCTTCGGGGTCCTGATCTTCCTCATGGGCCAGATCTCGATCGTGCTCATTGCACTCTTCCTGGCGGCCTTCTTCACCGCGCTGGCGTCGCCCATCATGAATTTCCTGCAGCATCGCGCGAAGCTCCACAAGGTCGTGGCGATGATCCTGGCCATCATCATCATCGGCATCTCGGTCGTCCTGGTGCTCGGCATCGTCGTCAGATCGATCGTCAATGAAGCACCCGACCTCGCGACGTCGATCCAGGACTCGATGTCCGAGATCCAGAAGTGGACCTCCGGGCCGCCGCTCAACCTCTCGGACACCGACTTCAACAACTACCTCACCCAGGTCGAGAACTGGGGCAAAAACTTCGCTCTCGACATCGGCTCGTCAGCCCTGGGTTCCGTCGGCGACATCGTGCTCGGGGGCTCGGTCTTCATCTTCGGCGTGATCTTCTTCATGCTGTCACGCGCGGCCATCTGGCAGTGGGCCATCGACTGGATGCCGACGAGGGCCCGCCCCTACGTCGACACCTCCGGGCACCTGGCCTGGGAGTCCCTCGCGGGCTACACGCGCGGCACGGTGATCGTCGCGCTCTGCGACTCGATCCTGGTCTTCATCGGACTGCTCATCCTGCAGGTGCCGATGGCCCCTGCGCTCGCCGCGATCGTCTTCTTCGGTGCCTTCATCCCGGTCATCGGTGCGCCCATCGCGACCTTCTTCGCCGCCATCGTGGCGCTGGCCGAGCGCGGTCCGATTGTCGCGGTGCTGGTCATTGCCCTCACCGTCGTGGTCGGATCCTTCGACGGTGACGTCATGCAGCCACTGGTCATGGGCAAGGCGGTCAGCCTCAATCCCCTGGCCATCATCATCCTCATCGCGATCGGGTCGATCCTGCTCGGCATCATCGGGGCGCTGGTCGCCGTGCCGATCGGTGCATCGATCTATCGCGTCCTGAAATACCTCACCAACCGCGACCCAGAGCACCCGCTCCCCGGGCATCCACCACCGGAGGATCCCGACGCGCCGTCAGCCGCGGCGGACACCGCGCCGGCTACCACCGGGGCAGCGACTTCCCCGGGTTGAGAACACCGCGCGGGTCGAAGGCTTCCTTGAGCCTGAAGTGCAGGTCGCGGGCGGGCTCATCGAGTTCGCCCGCGAGGGAGCGGCGCTTGAGGAGCCCGATGCCGTGCTCGCCGGTCACGGTGCCACCCAGCCGCACGGCCACCTCGAGGATCTCGTCAAAGGCAGCCATCCCCCGCTCGGCCGCTTCCGCATCACCCCGCGGAGTCACGATCGTCGGATGCAGGTTGCCGTCGCCGGCGTGCCCGAAGGTCCCGATCAGCACATCATGCCTGTGCGCAATCGCCTCGATCTCCGCGACAGCTACCGCGAGGGCGCTCCGCGGGACGGCCACATCGTCGAGCAGCCAGTCGCCTTTAGCCTCAAGCGCAGGGATTGCCATGCGCCGGGCACCTAGCAGCATGTCGGCCTGCTCCGGGTCCTCCGAGCGATAGCCCTCCCGGGCTCCGGAGCCCAGGCAGGCGGCCAGGATGGCATCGGCCTCGAGCGTGGCACCTGCTCCAGGCTGATCGGACTGACCGATCAGCAGGGCCCCGGCATCGACGGGAAGCCCGGACGGACGCCACTCCTCCACGGCTTGCATCGTGGTGCGGTCGAGGAGCTCGAGCAGGCTCGGAGTGGTCGTCGCCATGATGCGCTCCACTGCGCGTCCCGCGGTGGCGACATCGTCGAAGAGTGCGACGACGGTGGTGGCCGGAGGCGGGAGGGGTCGCAGCCGCAGCCGCGCCATCGTCACGATGCCGAGGGTGCCTTCACTGCCGACGATCAGGCCGGCGAGGTCATAGCCGGCGACCCCCTTGACTGTCCGGCGCCCAAAGCGGCTCACTCGCCCGTCGGGGAGAACCACCTCCAGGCCGAGGACGGCATCGCGCGTCACGCCATACTTCACGCAGCACAGGCCGCCGGCGTTGGTATTGACATTGCCCCCGATGGAGCAGAAGTCCTTGCTCGCCGGATCAGGGGCGTAGAAGAGTCCGTCCTGCGCAACGCGCTCGCGCAAATCGGTGTTGAAGATACCCGGCTCGGTTTCGACGAATCCGTTGGCAATGTCGACGGTGCGCACCTCGCGCATGCGCTCCAAGCACAGCACGATGCTCCCGTCGATCGCGTTGGAGCCACCGGTGAGACCCGAACCCGCACCGCGGGGCACCACGGGCACGCGATGCTCGTGGGCGGAGCGCATCAGCGCCGCCACCTGCTCGGTCGTGCGCGGGAAGACCACGGCGAAGGGCACCCCGGCCTCGGTGCCGGTCGAGCGATCGAAGCGATAGGACTCGATGATGTCGCCATCGATGACGATGTCGCCGGCGTCGAGAGCCGCATCTGCCGCTGCGAGGACGTGATCCTCGGGGCTCATGCGCAACCCTGCACGACTGCGGCGACGGAGTCGATGGCCAGGCTCGTCGACGATGTGGGGTAGGCCGCAGGACGATGATTGACCAGGATCGCAAAGCTCCGCCAGCGGCCATCTCGCCCCTGGGTGACGCCAGCGAGCGTGGATACGCCCGTCAGACTGCCCGTCTTGGCAGCGACCTTGCCTCGGGCACACGACGCGGGTGGGGACGCAAAACGATTGATGAGCGTCCCCGTGCGGCCGGCCACAGGTAGTCCGTCGATGAGGGCATCGAGGCGGGCATCACCCAGGGCCACGTCGAGCAACTCGGTGAGGGCGGTCGCCGTGAGGCGATTGCGCCCCGACAGTCCGCTTCCGTCGACCAGGCGCAGTGGCCAACTCGCGACACCGAGGTCACGCAGGGCCTCCTGAGCCGCGCTGGATGCGCTGCTCCAGGTGGCCGGATAGCCGCGCGCGAGCGCCACCTGTCGGAACAGCACCTCCGCGACGTTGTTCTCGCTGACACGCAGCATGAGCTCGACAGCCTCACGGAGGCTGTGGGGGCGAATGACAGTAATGCGGCGGGCGTCGGCGTCGGCAAGGACACGCGAGCCCGCACGGGCATTGACTCCCCTCGCCCGCACGCCCTGTACGAAGGATGTCCATGCCGTGAGGACGGTGTCATTCGAGTAGTCGCCGACAAAACCCAACGGCCGAACGGCGGCGGCGTACGTCGGACGGTCCCCCGGAGCCCAGCCCTGTGCATCCGTGGGTTGCGGGAAGAGATAGTCATCGATGTCCACGACCACGCTGGTGACTCCGGCCTGTCGGAGCTTGCGTGCGGTCCGCGCAGCCAGATCAGCCACGTCTGCCCTCGTGAGAAGCGGGTCACCCCCGCCGACGAGGACGATGCGGCCGCTGGACGCACCCTCGACGACACGCGTTGCGAAGCGATGCTCCGCGCCGAGCGTCACGAGCGACGTCGCCGCGGTGACGACCTTCATCGTGGAGGCCGGCACCTGGCGCTCATCACCGCCGTCATCGGCCACGGTCGCGTCAGAGCCCACATCCCGGACATGCACGGTCGCATCCGCACCGAGGGCGGGGGCGCGCATACCTGCGGCGACGGCGCGCTCCATCCGATCATCCGCGGGCGATGCGGCCGTCGGTGCGGCCATGAGACCGACCACCAGCGCCGCGGCGGTGGCGGCGACCAGGCTCCGTGCTGCACGCGCGTGCGTCACAGGCCCGCCCTCTTGCGGGCGACGTACTCGAAGACAGACGAGTGACCCGTGGGGGCCAGCCGCGCCAGCAGGTCGCCGGCATAGGTCTCGGGCCCGATGAGCACGCGCGCTCGCCGACGGGAGGTGCCGTCGATGATCTTGCGCGCGGCGACGGACGGCTCGATGACGAGGAAGCGGTCATAGGCCCGTAGTCCCACCTCCCACTCGGCCTCGCTCACGCCTACTCCACGCCGCGCGTGCCGCGCGATCGCGGTCTTGATGCCTCCGGGATAGACGGTCGTGACACCGATGCCCCGTGGAGCGAGCTCGGTGCGCAGCGCCATGCTGAAGCCACGGACGCCGAACTTCGACGCGGAGTACACCGAGTTGCCCACGGGAGCGACGATCCCGAAGAGACTGGAGATGTTGGTGATCTGAGCACCGGAGCCAAGACTCGGCAGAGCGGCAGCCGTCACCGCAAGCACTCCGCGCAGGTTGATGGCTAGCAGCCAGTCGACGTCGGCGATGCTCACCTGCTCGAAGCGTCCGGCCAGAGCAACGCCCGCATTGTTGATGACAAGGGTGAGGCGCCCGTGTTGCGCGAGCGCCTGGGACACGACGTCGGCGGGCGTCTGCGGCTCAGCGAGATCCGCGACGATGGCGGTCACCTCACGATCAGGTCGGCGCACGCGCAGGCGCCCCGCGAGATCCTCGAGGCCAGCAGCATCGCGATCGACGAGCGCGACGTTGCTCCCCTCGCGCACCAGGCGCTCGGCGATGGCGGCTCCGATGCCGCCGGCAGCGCCGGTGACGAGTGCCACGCCCCCGTCAATGCGGTAGTCAGGCTGCCGGGACATGGGTGCCTCTCTTCCGGTGACGAGTGCGATACGCCCCGCGGTCAAAGGAGCGCATCATCCGCGCGAAGGCGTGCGTGCTACCCGGCCACAGCGCGACATTGCGACCGTGGCCATTCTGGTACCACGACTGGCAGCCGCCCTGCTGCCACACCGTCGAGGCGAGACGGCGATCGATGTCCTCGACGTAGCGGCGCTGCGCAGTCGCGTCGACCTCCATCACGAGTCCGGAGGCCACGGCGGGCACGAGGTAGCCGATCTGGGCTTCGGACATGAGCACGACCGATGAGTGCCCGAGCCCGGTGTTGGGTCCTTGGAGGATGTAGAGATTGGGAAAGCCCGCGACCGTCGTGCCCTTGTAAGCGCTCATGTCGTTGCGGGCGAACGCCTCGGTGAGGGTCTCACCTCCTCGTCCGACCACGCGATCGGCCAACGGTGGCTCCAGGACCCTGAAGCCCGTGGCCCAGACGATGACATCGACCGCGTGCTCTACGCCATCGTTGTCGACCACACCGGTCGACGTGACACGCGCGAGGCCGGGCGCGACAGTCACGTTGTCACGGGCGAGAGCGGGGTAATAGTCGTCACTGAGCAGGATGCGCTTGCATCCCATGGCGTAGCCCGGCGTGAGCTTGCGCCTGAGCTCAGGGTCGGACACCTGGGCCTCGAGGTGCCGGCGGGCGATGCGCTCGCCCATCGTGCGAAACACGCCCTGCCGGGTGAAGGACAGGAGTTGCACCTCGCGGGCCCAGGAGCTCACGGCGCGCATGCTCCGCTGGAGCGGTGGCAGCGCCGCAAGGGATGAGCGGTACCAGGCCGGGATACCCCGATCCCGACGCGGCATGACCCACGGCGGAGTGCGCTGCAGGACGACAACCGCCTCGGCATCGGGCGCAATGGCCGGGATCACCTGGATCGCGGATGCACCCGTGCCCACCACCGCCACACGCTTGCCACGCAGGTCGACTCCGTGATCCCAGCGCGCGGTATGCATCGTCGGACCGGTGAAGTCGGCCGCTCCTGGGATATCCGGATAGAGGGGTTCCGTGAGACCGCCGCATGCGCTGATGAGCACATCGGCCACGATCATGCCGCGCGTGGTCTCGACGTGCCAGGCATCGTCAGCCTCGTGCCACTGCGCGTGCGTGACCTCCGTCCCCAGGCGCATGGCCGGCTCCAGGCCGAAGATCTCCACGACCGACTCGAGATAGGCGCGGATCTCCTCCTGGCCGGCAAACCTCCGGGTCCACTCAGGCCACGGCGCGACCTCGAGCTCATAGAGGCGGCTTTGCACATCGCAGGCACAGCCGGGGTAGGTGTTGTCTCGCCACGCGCCACCCACGCAAGCGCCACGGTCGACGATGACGAGGTCGGTGACGCCCGCTCGGCGCAGGTCGATGGCCGCGGCGATCCCAGAGAAGCCAGCGCCCACGATGCAGGCGCGCACTCGCTGGGTCACCGGGTCACGATACCTGCGAATCCCTGCGGGGACCCCCGGAAGCACGGCAGCGCCGCTCGGGCCGGAGGACCCGTGCGGCGCTGCCGTCGTGCGTGAGCGGGACTACTTCTTGAGGTCGAAGCGATCGCTCATCATCACTTTGTCCCATGCGGCAATGAAGTCGTTGACGAACTTCGCCTGCCCGTCCGAGGCGCCATAGACCTCGGCCAGGGCCCTCAACTGCGAGTTGGAGCCGAAGACCAGGTCGACACGCGTGGCATTCCACTTGTGCTCGCCGGTCGTGCGGTCGCGGCCCTCGAAGGTCTGCTCGGTGTCCGACGTCGGGGTCCACACGGTGCCCATGTCGAGCAGGTTGACGAAGTAGTCGTTCGTCAGCGTGCCGGGGGTCGCGGTGAGGACACCGAGGTCGGAGCCGTCGTAGTTCGCGCCGAGGGCGCGCATTCCTCCGACGAGCACGGTCATCTCGGGTGCCGTGAGGTCGAGCAGGTTGGCCTTGTCCACCAGCAGGAACTCGGCCGTCTGCACGTGACCCTTAGCCAGGTAGTTGCGGAAGCCGTCGGCCGACGGCTCGAGCACCGCGAAGGACGCCACATCCGTCATCGCCTGTGTCGCATCAGTGCGTCCCGGGGTGAAGGGCACCGTCACCGACATGCCCGCGTCCTTGGCGGCCTTTTCGATCGCCGCGCCACCGGCGAGCACGATGAGGTCCGCAAGCGAGACCTGCGCGCCACCGGCGGCGTTGAAATCGGCCTGGATCGCCTCCAGGTGCCTGATGACCGAATTCGTCTGAGGCGGGTTGTTGGCCTCCCAGGAGTTCTGCGGCTCCAGACGGATGCGCGCACCATTGGCACCGCCGCGCTTGTCGGTGCAGCGGAAGGTCGAGGCCGAGGCCCATGCCGTGCGGACGAGGTCCGCCACGGACACGCCCGAGTCGAGCACCTTCTGCTTCAACGTCGCGACATCGGCGTCGCTGATCAGCGGCAGGGTGGGAGCCGGGACCGGGTCCTGCCAGATCAGGGTCTCCGCGGGCACCTCGGGGCCGAGGTAGCGCGACTTCGGGCCCATGTCGCGGTGCGTGAGCTTGAACCACGCGCGCGCGAAGGCGTCGGCGAACTCGGCCGGGTTCTCGTGGAAGCGACGCGAGATGGGCTCATAGATCGGATCCATGCGCAGGGCAAGGTCGGTCGTCAGCATGACCGGCGCGTGACGCTTCGAGGGATCGTGCGGATCCGGCACGGCATCGGCAGCCGCACCGCCCGCGGGCACCCACTGCTTGGCCCCCGCGGGGCTCGTCGTGAGCTCCCACTCGTAGGCGAAGAGGGTGTCGAAGTAGCTGTTGTCCCAGGTGATGGGCGTCGGCGTCCATGCACCCTCGAGACCCGAGGTGATGGTGTCGTCGCCGTCACCGGTGCCGAAGGAGTTCTTCCAGCCCAGGCCCATCTGCTGGATGGGGGCGCCCTCGGGCTCAGGACCGACGTAGCCCTCGGGATTGGCAGCGCCGTGGGTCTTGCCGAAGGTGTGCCCACCGGCGATGAGCGCGACCGTCTCCTCGTCGTTCATGGCCATGCGACCGAAGGTCTCGCGGATGTCGCGGGCGGAGGCCAGCGGATCGGGCACGCCGTTGGGGCCCTCGGGGTTGACGTAGATGAGGCCCATCTGCACGGCGCCGAGCGGATTCTCGAGCACGCGATCACCGGAGTAGCGATTGTCCGCCAGCCACTCCTGCTCGGTGCCCCAGTAGGTCTGATCGGCCTGCCACACGTCCGCGCGCCCACCGCCGAATCCGAACGTCTCGAAGCCCATGCTCTCGAGCGCGACATTGCCCGTGAGGATGAAGAGGTCGGCCCACGAGAGCTTGCGGCCGTACTTCGACTTAACCGGCCACAGCAGACGGCGGGCCTTGTCGAGGTTGGTGTTGTCCGGCCAGCTGTTGAGCGGGGCGAAGCGCTGCAGCCCTTCGCCGCCACCGCCGCGACCGTCGCTCACGCGATAGGTGCCGGCGCTGTGCCACGCCATGCGGATGAAGAACGGGCCGTAGTGGCCGTAGTCCGCCGGCCACCACTCCTGCGAGTCGGTCATGAGGGCGCGCAGGTCAGCCTTGACCGCGTCGAAGTCCAGGGACTCGAACTCGGTGGCGTAGTCGAAGGACGGCCCCATGGGGTCGGCCTGCGGCGGGTTCTGCTGGAGCACGCGCAGGTCGAGCTGCTCGGGCCACCAATCCTCATTCTGGGTACCGACGCCGGCGCCTGCCGACATCGGGCACTTGCTCTCGTTCGCCATGGTCTTGTCTCCTCCGGTTGTATGGCGTGGTCGTGCTGAGTCTCGGGCGCTAGACAGCAGCGCTCGTCGTGCAGTCGGGGCATCGGCCCCAGAAGGTGACCTCGGCCTCGTCGACGGAGTAGCCCGCCGCATCCGCGGCCGTGAGGCAGGGTGCCGCGCCCACGGCACAGTCGACGTCGACCACCGCGCCGCAGCCGCGGCACACGAGGTGATGGTGGTTGTCTCCGACGCGCGTCTCGTATCGCGCGGCTGATCCCGCCGGCTCGATGCGCCGCAGGATGCCCGCGTCCACCAGGGCCGACAGCGCGTCGTACACCGACTGCTTCGAAATGGCCCCGATCTCACCGCGTGCCATCTCAGCGACGACATCGGCGGTGACATGCGGGCGGGCGGTGACGGCCTGGAGCACCGCGATCCGCTGAGCGGTCACCTGCACCCCGTGCTCGCGCAGGATCTCCGCCGTGGCTGCCACCTCCGCAGACTAAGTCCAGATCCTGACTCGGGCAACAGCGGGGCGGCAGGCCGGACCGGTCTTGACCGGTCCCCTACCGTGCCCCCATGGCTCACCGGCTCGAGACGACCATTTCCGACGCTCTCTGGGCGGCTATCCGCGCTCGGGCCCAGTCCTCGGGTCAACCCATCCGCCGGGTCGTCCAGGAAGCACTGGCCGAAGCCCTTGACGTGCAGCACCACTCGATGTTCCAGGTCTCCACGTCCGGCGCCCTCATCGAGGGGCTCTACCAGGGGGCGCTAACCGTGGGCGACCTGCGTCGGCATGGGGACACGGGCCTCGGCACCTTCGAAGAGCTCGACGGGGAGATGATCCTCGTCGACGGCCACTGCTTCCAGGCACGCAGCGACGGGTCGGTCACGGAGGCGTCGGACGACACGCTCACACCCTTTGCCACGGTGGTGGCCTTCGCCCCAGACAGGACCGTGACGCTGCGCGACATCACGTCCTTCGATGATCTCACCTCGCGGCTCGATGGGCTGCGCACCAGCGACAACGACTTCTTCGCCTGGCGGATCACCGGTCATCTCGACGAGCTGCGCATGCGCGCCGCCTGCCGCCACGCGTCGGGCACTCCTCTGGTGGAGGCTGTGAGCGATCAGGCGGTCTTCGACTTCCGCGACATCACGGCCACGATCGTCGGCTTCTGGTCGCCGCCCTTCAGCCAGGCCATCTCCATCGCCGGCTATCACCTGCATGCCGTGTCAGAGGATCGCACGCGCGCCGGCCATGTCTTCGACCTGCGCGCCAGGGAGGTCATCGCCGAAGTGCATGGGGTGAGCGACCTCCACGTCGCGCTCCCGGAGACCGAGGCCTACCTGCGGGCTGATCTGGGCAGCACCCGTGCCGATATGGACGCTATCGAGCGCGGCCGCGACTGAGCCCTCCGCCCATCGTCCACGCCCTTCACTGCACCCTCACCCGGCCCCGGCAGCAGACCTCGCCAGTATTCTGCGGAGGTGGTCCGCGCACGCGAGTCCCAGGGGAAACGACGAGTCGTCATCGCAGTCAGCGCCATCGCATGCCTTGCCCTCGTCGAGGGCGCGACGTTCTCCTACATGCTCCCCGGCCTGATCACCGACCTCAAACTCCAGGGCAACGTCACGCTCATCCGCATCATGCCGAGCCTCGGCGCGCTCCTCGTCGTCTTCCTGGCCGGCGCCCTGGGGAGCCGCTGGGGCCACCGGCGCACCATGACCGTCGCCGCTGCCTGCTACGTCGTGGGCGCCGCCGTGACGGCCACAGCGACCGGACTTCCGACGGTTCTCCTGGGCGTGTTCCTCGCCGATGTGGGTCGAAGCATCCTCTTTGTGTGCGGCATCGCACTCCTCGGCCTATCCATGGAGGGCAAGGACCAGCGGGCCTCAGCCTTCGCCACCTACTCGGCCATCCTCCCCGTGACGTTCCTGACGATGCCGATCATCGCCGGCTGGCTGATTGACGAGTTCGGATGGCGCAGTGTCGCCGTCGCCTGGCTTGTCGCAGGAGTAGCCGCCTTGGTTGTCGTGCGCAAGGGCATCCCGCGCGCCGACGCGATGGCGCCGCGCGCGGAGCTCATCACGCCCGCCCTGGCCGGACTCTTTCTCGTCTGCCTCGTCCAGGGCATCAACACACTCGGCCGGGACGGCCCGGGCGTCGTGCTGTTGATCAGCGGAGCGATCGCCGTGGCGGCGCTGACGGTCCTCATCGTCGCTATGCGTCGCATCGCGCACCCCACCTTGTCGCTGGCCATCCTGCGGTCGGGAGGAGTGCTCATCCTCCTCACGGTCATCGTCCTCGCGAACTTCGCCAACCTGTGGTTCTACCTCACCCTCGCCTTCCAGCAGGTCTTCCACCTCACGACCTTGCAGTCCGCCCTGTGGGCACTGCCCGCCCAGGCCATCACCATCCTCGCCGCTGCTGCGTCGGGATGGCTCGTGCGCTCCCGGAGCATCCGCTTCGCTGGCACGCTCTTCCTGGTGGCGGCTGCGCTCACCCTCGTCCTCTCCGCCACTCTCAGACCAACCACGCCGCTGTGGCTGATTGCACTCACCCTGGCACTCTTCGCCGCCGCCAGCACGGGAGCCTCCGTGCCCATCACCAATGCCGTGATGGACGCAGCACCCCGGGACGAGGCCAATCAGGCATCGTCCTTTCGCAGCGCCGCGACGGGCGTCGGCGGTGCGATCAGCGTGACACTGACGACAGCCCTGGTCTTCGGCACGATGGTTAGAGACCTCGTTGGATCCGCGACGTCCGCCGGGATTGCGCCCGACGTCGCCGCTGAAGTTGTCGCTCAGCTGGAGCGCGGGGCCGAACTCCAGCAGATCGCCGATGCTGCGTCGCGCAGCTCCGTCGTCGTCACGGTCGACGACGTCGATGCGGCGATTGGCGCGGCGTACATGAACGGCCTAGCAGCTCACGGGATGGTCGGGGCCGGGGTCGTACTGCTCGTGGCCGTCGTCTTCTTCTACGCCGCGGGCCGACAGGCGCGCGCTGCTCAGGCGGCCCGGACTCATGACCCAGTCGTGGGGTGCCCGAAGGACTGACTCGCCTGAAACCAGCGGGCCACCGAACCTGATAGGTCAGACCGTCACTCCCACGACGTCAAGGTCGAAGGCGCGAGCGGCATCTGCCTGTCGCTGATCAAAGGTGAGGAATCGTAGGGCGCCGACCACCAGTGCGGACGCCACGTGGATGGCATCGAGGCTGCGCACCCGGGTCTGAGCGGCAATGGTGGCGGCGAGATCAGCAAGACCATGGTCGCATTCGACTACCGAAAGGCAGCGCCAGTCCTCGGCAGAGAGGTTCTGGCACATCAGTCGCTCCGCGGGACTGTCGACAAAGGCGAGGCCACGTGTCACTTCGATCTCCGCAACGTGAGACGTCACGACAAAGTTGGCGCCTCGAATCATCGCGCTCGCCTCGTCAGACCTGTCCTCAGCGAGGTAGCGCGACAGCAGGACGGAACTGTCGACGTACGAGATCACGTCTCACCGCGATCCTCATCGAGTATCGAGGGCGCGCTTCTCGTCGCCGAGGCCCGCGGGACGGGCGCCCACTGGCCCACGCGAGTGGGCGCGGTGACCTACCAGACCGGCCTCATCGCCAACCGCGTCATCCGGGAGGTCCTCACGGGCATCGCCATGCGCAAGAAGGGGATCACCGGGCCCTACTACTTCGCGGACGAGGCCATCGACGGCGGGCAGGGACAGGACTGGCCCCAGCGTCGCTAGAGACGAGCTCCACGCACCCCCTCGTGCGCGACTAGCCTAACCCCGTGACATCGCAGGAACCCCCGGTCGAGACAGCGGACGACTCCCCCCTCCGGAGTTCTGTCCTGGCCATTGCGCGGCTCGCTCTCGTGGCGGCCTACTCGCTCCTGCTCCTGGTCATCGACGCGATGCACTTCGAGGCACAGGTCGACGGGGTGCTCATTGGCCTCGTGGGTGTGCCTGGCTCGCGATCCTCGCGACGTATTGGCTCGGTCTGGCGCGGGCCAGGAGCAAGCGCGACTACGCGCTAGCCCACCTCGGCACTCCCCTGCTCCTCGTCGCTCCACTGGCCGTGGTGCCGGACGCATCGTGGCTGCTGCTCTTCATTCTGCTCACGGCATACGTGCTTGAGCTGCGCACCTTCGCGGCGGGGCACGGCTTCGCGTTTTCGCTTGGACTTGTCGCCTTCGTGATCGTGCTGGCCACAGGTGTCATGTCCTACGTCGAGCACGAGGATCCGGAGTCAGCCCTTAGCGACGTCGGCTCCTCGGCAGCGTGGACCTTCGCCACGATCTTCCGCCTGAGGACATCCGTCGGCACTCCCCAGACAGAGGATGGCCAGACCCTCGCGCTCGTCGTCGGCGTGTGCGCCCTCCTCGCCGCCAGCCTCTTCACCGCGCAGATCGTCACGTGGGTGACGGGCAGCAGCCGGGACAAGGGAAAGAAGTCTGAGGCTTCCCCGGAGCTCCTCGCCGAAATCGCCGCGCTCCGCGAGGCGGTTGATCGACTCGCCGACGAGCGCTCTGACGGCGACGGCTCGCGGCGCAAGGACCCACCACCATGAACCCGGCCCTGCACCGAACGACATCCAAGTATCGCGCGCGAATGCCCTAGGCTTCACGCACACGAGAAGGAGGTCGGCCGAATGTCGATTTTCGGGAAGTTGTTTCCGCCGATCACGGCGGCCAAGTCATTTGCCGTCAGTGTGCCTCCTCAGGAGGCACATGACCGGGTACTTGCCGCACTCAATGCCGGGGGCTACACGAGCATCAAGGACTCGGGCGGGGATATCCACGCTGAGCACGGAGAGGTCGCCCTGTTCACCTACGGCACCGTGTCCACGGACATCGGATTGACACTCACGGCCAGCCCATCCGATCTCTACCCCATCACCGTCGACGTGGCGTTCCACACGATCGACGGCGGGTGTCAGGTCAGCGTGAACGCGAGCTACATCAAGCCGGTGACCTACCTCGGCGCCCCCAAGAAGGGGCCTGAGGCAACCAAATGGCATGAGGCGTGCGATGCGGCAGTCGCGACCGTCGTGGACAGTCTCAGGGACAGCCTGGCCTGAGGCACATCACTCGCCATGGCCCCCTCACGTTGAACTACGAGGCCTTCACGTCGATGTTGATGACCCCGAGCGCCTGGCCCGGTTTGAGTGCCTTGTTTCCCGTGAGTCCCGAGAATCCGTTGAAGTCCCTCAGCGTCTTCTTGTCCTTCGTGGCATGCAGGTCACCGGTCCAGCGCACGAACCCCTCGGTATCGGTGCCGACCTTCTCGAAGTTCTTGACGTAGAACGGCACAATGAGCAGGTTTCCGTTGCCGACGACGAAGGACACCTGCGCCTTGCCCCTGGCCAGTTGGTCCGGCGTGGCGCTCACGAGCGGCTTGCGCGCGCTGATGCTGCCGGGCCCCAGAGCGAGCTCGCCCTTGCCGCGCACCTTGAAGGCCCCGTCTTCGAAGGACACGGGGAAGGTCACCGTCGGGCCGGGGAAGGGGGTGCCGGCGGGTTCGATGCCAGTGCGCGCCGGCTTCACGCCGACCCAGTGATCACCGGTGATGACGTAGGCCAGGCCCGGCTTCAGCGTCATCGTGATGGCGCCCGTCGCCTTGGCAGCGTGGGCAGGGCCGGTGGCGACGATCGCAGCCCCCGAGGCGAGAGCGACGCTCGCAGCAGCGGCCACCAAAATCTTCGTGTAGCGCATGACACTCCCCCAGCGGTGAGACCGATGTAACGAGTTGTGGTGGACACTGTACCGGATCCCCCGACGTCTGCGCGCGACCAAGGTCTCCACGCATCGCGGGCCGGGTTCGCGCTCGCGCTCGGAAACATGGCCTACTTCGCCGAGGCAAAAGAGGGAGACATCGGTGTCGTATCGGTCCTCGGAGCCCTCAGTCCCCTCGTTACGGCGCTCCTCGCCGTGGTCTTCCTGCGCGAGCGACTCGTGCGACTCGAAGTGGTGGCGCTCGGTGTTGTCTTCCTAGGCACTGTGCTCGTCGTGCTCTGAGGATGGGAACCAGGCACAGGCAGCATCAGCCAATCACAGGGGCTCAGTGACGAAAGATGTGATGGGGACGTGGGTTCGTGCGGCTAGAACGAGCCAATGTACGCAATCCTGGCCACTGCGCCCTCGGGCCTCCAGAAGATGACCCAATCGTGGCGACTGTCTCGAACAGTTACCTCAAACCAGTCCTGGCCGTTTTCCCCGGTGACCATCTTTCGTCGGGCTTCGGGCTCATCTCCGCGATCCAGAATCAACTCAATCGCATCGACTACGGCGTTGAGTAGCCTCTCGTCGGAACCCGCCTCAAGTTGATCCAGCACCTCTTCTGCGCCTGCCTCATATTGGGGTTCGCGGATCACTTGGAAGCGGTCCGTCGGGGGCGCCCGCGGGGACTCGGCTCGGCCGGGGTTGCGTCCAAGGCTGACATGGCCCTCAGAATGTCGGGGCGCTGAAGCAGTTTCCGCTGCGACTGAGAGAGCACCACCGCAGGCTCCAAGATGAGCGAGCCGTCTGGCTCGACGGTCGCCAGATATGGGCCGCTCTTGGCGTGCAACTTGCCCAGGCTCACGCGGCCGCGCGCGTCTACCTCAACTAGAACTGAGTTGCTCTCGCTTATCGCCATGCACCCATCCTACCATACTGCCCACTTTGGGTACGTTGGCAAAACTATCGGCGGTCTCGAATCCCGCCCCAAAGGGCGTCGGGCCCACGGTGCCGGCGGCCTCACTCAGCCGCGGTGGTGAGGTCAGGGAACGACTGCGGGCGGCTCCGAAGGTCCGGAACCGCCCACAGATCGGGGTGTTTTCACGCTCAGGTCGTAGTCCTGAGTTGTTGCATCTGTTGCAATAAACTGCACTTTCAGCTGCAGCCTGAGGTGCTCCCGCATCCCTCGCAGACGTAGCACGAACCGGCCGGGCGCATCTTGACACCGCAGGTCATGCACAGCGGGGCGTCGGATGCGGTGCCCGTGAGTGCCTCGAGCAACTCGGCGGAGGAGTGCACGTTGGCGGGCGCCTCCTGCGCTGCCGCAGGAGCGGTGGGTGCCACCGTCTCCTCGGCCTCGACGACGACATCCGCCTCGATCGCCGGTGCCCCCCCGCCGTAGGTCGCCGCGACCGTGGCCGCACGCTCCTCGGCCGTGTAGATGCCAAGCTCGGCGCGCTTGTCCTCGGGCAGGTAATCCAGCGCCAGGCGGCGGAAGACGTAGTCCATGATCGACTGCGCCATACGCACGTCCGGATCGTCGGTCATGCCGGCCGGCTCGAACTTCATGTTGACGAACTTCGAGACGAAGGCCTCCAGGGGCACGCCGTACTGCAGTGCGATCGAAATCGCGATGGAGAAGGCATCCATGACACCGGCGAGGGTGGAGCCCTGCTTGCCGAGCTTGAGGAAGACCTCGCCCAGGCCGTCGTCGGGGTAGGAGCCGGCGGTCATGTAGCCCTCGGCGCCGGCGACGCTGAAGGATGTGGTGACCGACGGACGCGACTTCGGCAGGCGCTTGCGCACCGGCCGACCCTCGACCACCACGGTCTCGGCGACAGCCTCGCTGGACTTGGCCTTGGCATCCGAGAGCGGCTGGCCGACCTTGCAGTTGTCGCGGTAGATCGCCAGCGCCTTCAGGCCGGTCTTCCAGCCCTGGAAGTAGATCTCCTCAACCTCTTCGACGGTCGCCGTCTCGGGCATGTTGACCGTCTTGGAGATCGCGCCGGACAGGAACGGCTGCACCGCGGCCATCATGCGCACGTGGCCCATGGGCGTGATCGCGCGCTGCCCCATGGCCGTGTCGAAGACGGCGTAGTGCTCGGGCTTGAGGCCGGGGGCGTCGACGACGTGGCCGTTCTCGGCGATGTACTCCACGATCGCCTCGACGGTCTCCTCGGTGTAGCCGAGGCGACGCAGCGCCAGCGGGATCGTCTGGTTGACGATCTGCATGGAGCCGCCGCCGACGAGCTTCTTGAACTTCACCAGCGAGAAGTCGGGCTCGACGCCGGTGGTGTCGCAGTCCATCATGAAGCCGATGGTGCCGGTGGGCGCGAGCACCGAGGCCTGCGCATTGCGCCAGCCGTTGGTCTCGCCGACGCGCAGGCACTCGGCCCACTCCTTCTCGGCGAGCTTGAGCACGTCACCGTCGAGGCTCGTGGCCGAGCGGACCGAGTCGGTTGCTGCTGCGTGCTTGCGCATGACGCGCTTGTGCGCCTCGGCGTTGCGGGCGTAGCCCTCGTAGGGGCCGACGACGCCCGCGAGCTCCGCCGAGCGGCGGTACGACGTACCGGTCATCAGCGAGGTGATCGACGCGGCGAGCGCGCGACCGCCATCGGAGTCGTAGGGCAGGCCCACGGCCATGAGCAGCGCGCCGAGGTTGGCGTAGCCGATGCCCAGCTGGCGGTAGTCGCGCGTGGTACGACCGATCGCCTCCGTCGGGAAGTCGGCGAAGCAGATGGAGATGTCCATCGCCGTGATGACGAACTCCACCGCGCGGCGGAAGGACTCGGCGTCGAAGGTGCCG
>VGBQ01000011.1 GCA_016870425.1 Actinomycetota bacterium
AGGGGCGGCGTGCGCTGCGACGCGCGGTCGGCGTAGTGCTCTGGATCGATCTCGACCTGCTTCGCCCAGGCGATCTCGGCTGCCAGGTCGCGGAGGGTGGCCGAGTCGGTCGCCACAGCACACCGGGATGCGGCCTCGGCGACGATCGGCATCGTCTTGGCGAGAATGTCCTGTGGCTGACCGCCGATAGCGCGCGGCCAGAAGTGCCGCAACTGCCGCAGGGCGGCCGAGTGGAAGGTGCGGACCTGCATGCCCTCGACGCCGAGGCGGAGCAAGCGCTCGCGCATCTCGCCTGCGGCGCGCGTGGTGAAGGTGACGGCCAGCCCGCGCCTGGGATCGTGCGCGCCGACGTGCGTGGCGTGGGCGATGCGGTAGGTCACCGCGCGGGTCTTGCCGGTGCCGGCACCGGCCCAGACGACAACGGGACCCTCCACCGACTCGGCGACAGCGCGCTGCTCGGGGTCGAGGTCCTCGAGGAGGTCGGCGTCCACGGGGGCATCGTCGCACCCGGGTATGACGTCCCGTGGTTCGCGTTGCCGCCTCCGCGTGCCTGCGCGAGGATCTGCCCATGTCCACCGGTGCTGCCCCCCTGACGATGTACACCACCGCCTGGTGCGGCTTCTGCCATCGCCTTAAGGCTCAGCTGGGCCGTGAGGGGATCGAGGTCGTGGAGGTCGACATCGAGGCTGATCCGGATGCGGCGGCCTTCGTCGAGGGCGTGAACGGCGGCAACCAGACGGTGCCCACGCTCGTCTTCGCGGATGGGACCACGATGACCAACCCCTCGCTCGGCCAGGTGATGGCCAAGCTCGGCTCCTGAGAGCGACCTAGGGGCGGATCCAGTCCCCCGGTAGCGGCTCGCCGAACCACCGCTCGATGAGTTTGCGGGCGATGGACACCGCAGGAGGCAACGCGACCTCCCGCGACGCGCAGGCCTCGGCGAGCCCGGCGCGCGAGAACCAACGTGCCTCCACGATCTCCTCACCATCGACGCGGATGTCCGTGCTCGTCGCCCAAGCGTGGTAGCCGAGCATGAGCGAACAGGGGAAGGGCCACGGCTGGCTGCCGAGGTAGGCCATCTCGCCGACGGTCACGCCCGCTTCTTCGAGGACCTCGCGGCGGACTGCTGCTTCAGCGGACTCCCCCGGCTCGACGAAGCCGGCCAGGGTGGAGAACCACGATGGCTGCCACCTGCCCTGTCGACCCAGGAGTGCCCGGTCGTCATCGTCGATGACGAGGACGATCACCGCGGGGTCGGTGCGGGGGTAGTGCTCGCTTGCGTCGTCCGGGCAGCGCCGCACCCATCCGGCGTGCGCGGGGGCGGTGGCAGCACCGCAGCGCGAGCAGCGCGGGTGGGCGGAGTGCCAGTTGTCGAGGGCGACGGCCGTGGCGGCCAGGGCGACTTCGTCACCGCTGAGGTCGGCGCCCACCTCGCGCAGCCCGGCCCGGGCACCGTCGACGGGCATGCGCGCGGCGAACCACAGGGTGCCCGCTGAGTCGACGCCGAGCAGGAGTCGCTCCGCGCCATCGGGCACGTCAGCTGGCCGCATCGGCCTCAGTGCGGCTCGTCCGGACTCCACGGCAAAGGCGCCGTCGGACACGGGCAGGACAAGCGTGCTCTCCTGCGACCAGGCCCCTGCCAGCCAGTCGTCGTCCATGCGCCACTCGGCCCGGCGATCGACGCCACCGCGGGCTAATGCGAGGTCGCTGAGGAGGACGGGGTCGGGCCTGCGCTGCGGCATGGCCCGAGGGTAGTCGCCATCACGCGTGCGACGATGGGGCCTCCGCGCGCGAGACGAGAGGTGACATGGCGGTCTTCATCCGGCAGTTGACCGGTATCCGCTTTGTGGCCGCCTTCTGGGTGCTGCTCTATCACCTGCAGGATCCGCTCGATCGGATCGGCGTCATGGACATCCCCGTGCTCAGTGACGTGATCCGGGTGGGCCGGCTCGGTGTCGACCTCTTCTTTGCGCTGTCCGGCTTCATCATCGCGCACACCTACCTCACGAAGATGGGGCCGCGGCTCGCCGTGGGTGCAGCCGCCAACTTCTGGTGGTTGCGCCTCGCGCGCATCTACCCCGTCCACTTCGTCATGCTCAACATCGCTGGCGTGGCCGTCATCGCCCAGGCCTGGGTGACCGGAGTGGACAAGGACCGCCCCTGGCTCAACCCCGTGGACTACGTCCGCAACCTGCTGCTCATCCAAGAGTGGGGCCCCCATCCGGACCGTGGATGGAATGTCGTGGCGTGGTCGCTGTCCATGGAGTGGCTCGCCTACCTCGTCTTCCCGCTGCTCGTCCTCCTCCTCTACGCACTCCACAAGCGAGTCTCGACGCCGGTGCTCGTGCTCGCGTGGTGCATCGCCCTGGCACCCCTGCTGTGGCGGGGCAGCCTCACTATCGACCCGTACTACACGGACCTGTGGGGATCGGTCATCCGCGTACTCTCGGAGTTCACGGCGGGCGCCATCACCTATCTCATCGTGCTGCGCTGCATCCCCGACGGCTCCCACGACCCTCGCCCTAGCGTGGAGCGCACAGCCACCGTGGTCTCGGTCCTCATGCCCCTCATGGTCGTGGCGGGCGCCGTCTTCCTCGGGCGATGGGCCACAGCGCAGTCCCCCATCACTCTCAGCGATCCCGAGGCCGAGCCACTTCCCCCCTACTTCCACCTGTGGCTCGTGCCGCCCCTGATCGTGTGGATCGGGGCCCTGGCGCTGTCACGGCGCGGGCAGGCACGCTGGCTGGCCACGGACACCTTGATCCTGGGAGGTGTCGTGTCGTACTCGCTCTACATGACGCACCTCGTGTGGTTCGGGGTATGGCGCGCGGGCATGAACGCGATCGGCATCGAGTCCGGACCGCTCTACGCCGTCTCGGTTGTGCTGGCCATCGCCGGTGCCTTCGTGGTCGCGTGGCTCATGTGGCGCATCGTGGAGGAGCCGTGCCGCCGCTGGATGCGCAAGCTCATCGGTGTCAAGGCCGTGGCCCCCGAGGAGTCGACGGCGGATCCCGACGCGCGCCGCGAGATCAACGACCGTTGAGCAGGCGCTCGACGTCCGCGCGATCGAGCAGACTCTGCGGGCGGATCACCTCGCCCGTGCGCACCAGGACGAAGGCCGCGTCGATGCGCTCCACGGGGATGCCTGCGATTTCGGCCCAGGCCAGGCGATAGATCGCGAGCTGCAGATCGCTCAGTCCCCCGCGGCCTCCCGACTTCCAGTCCACGACCTCCATGTGCCCGTCAGCCGTGCCGAATACCGCGTCGATGCGACCCCGCACCACGCGACCACCGATCGCGAGGGCAAAGGGCTCCTCCACGGCGACGGGTGCACGCGAGGCGTAGGGGGTGCGCCGGAAGGCCTCGCGCAGCGCGGCCAGGTCGAGATCGTCGTCCAGGTCGTCGGCGGCATCGAGCTCTTCGAGATCAAAGAGCGTTTGTACGGCGTACTGGCCCTCGATCCAGGCGTGCAGGTCGGTGCCTAGTCGAGCGGCAGGATGCGGACGCCGAGGCATGGGCCGCGCAAGCTCCCGGGCGAAGGCCTCGGGATCCTCGGCCAGGCGCATGAGGGCGGTGGTCGACAGGTCATCGGGCACGCGCACGGCCAGGGGCGCGCGCGCCCGACGAGCCTCCTCAAGCAGTCGGCCGATCTCGGCATCCCACGACTCGACCCGCGAGCGATCATCATCGAGGAGTAGGTCCTCCTCTGCGGGAGTCAACGCGCGCGCAGCACGCACTTCGTGGGCGACCTCGCGAAGGATGCGCGCGCGCTGCGGGTCGGGCGGGGGCGGCCACGGTGTTGCCCGATCGTCCATCGCGGGATTGGTCGCCCCGGCGGGAGGCTCCGGCGCCCAGACGTCGATGACGCCGCCATTGCCTTCGCACCACGCGTGCACCTCCTCGAGGAATGCCCCCGGCCCGCGCGTGCGTCGCTGAGATGGTCCCCACCAGTGGCCACTGACAGTGAGTGTGCGCTCCGCCCGCGTCACGGCGACGTAGGCCAGCCGTCGCTCCTCGAGCATCTCCGCATCCGCGCTGCGAGCAACGAAGTCGCGGTGGTCCTTGGCCCGCGGCTCCTGCCCGCGATCGGGGAAGGCCGACAGGGGCGGCGGGGCATCAGGGTGCAGATCCCAGGGGACCACAGCGGCATTGGTCGGCCAGCGGTCACGCCCCCGACCGCTGGGGAAGACCGACCGGCACATGCCGGGGAGGACGACATGGGCGAACTCGAGTCCTTTGGCGCGGTGGGCGGTCATGAGGAGGACGGCATCGCCCGAGGGGACGTCGTCGCGGCGCGGCGACTCGTCGTAGTGCTCCGCCTCACGCAGGCGCGCCAGGAAGGCGCTCAGGCCACCCCCGCCGCGCGTCATGCGCGCGGCCAGCTCCCGGAAGTCCGCGAGCGCTCGAGCATTGTCAGCCGCATCGGGACCCATGCTGGCTTCCACGCCGAGCCCCGTCGTGCGCAGGACCCGGGAGATGAGATCGACACAGGGCTCATCGACGTGGCGGCGCAGTCTGCGGATCTCCTCGGTGAGGCGAGTCAGCCGAGTGATGGCGACGGCAGACAGGCCGGATGCCTCGGCGCGGGCGATAGCGGACTCGACGGTCTCCGCCAGGCTCGGGCGGTCGACCGGGTCACTGCCGAGCACAGCCGCGCGCAACGCGGCGGCGAGGTCGACCGACTCGAGGTCGTCGCGATGAGCCCTCGGTGACATCGATCCCAGCGCGGCGAGGTCACGCGGGCCTAGGCGCCAGCGCGCGCCCGTGAGCAGGCGCACGAGTGCAGGATCGGCGGCCGGGTCGTCGATGACCTCCAGGACGGCACGCAGCTCTGCGACGACGGGCACCTGCAACAGGCCGGCGGCACCCACGAGCCGCGTGGGGATGCCCCGGCGACGCAGGGCCGCGTCCACATCGACGAGCGTGGCGGACGTGCGTGCCAGGACCGCGATGCCCTCCCACTGCCCCTGATGTGCCGCGATCTCGGCCACGCGATCGCACACCCAGTCCACTTCCTCGGCATGCGTGCTGTGGAGCGCGACGACGACCTCGCCGCGACCGTGCTCGGTCGCCGCAGCGCGCAGGGGGTCGACGCCCGGGTGCACCGCGCGCAGTGGGCCGGCGATCTCGTTGGCCAGGTCGAGGATCCGGGGAGCTGAGCGCCGATTGTCGACGAGGGGATAGCGGGGTGCCGGACCGGCGCCTGCACGCCGGGGGAAGTGGCGGGGGAAGTGGTCGATGTTGGCCACGCTGGCGCCACGCCACTCGTAGATCGCCTGGCAGGGATCGCCCACGGCGGTCACCGGATGCCCGTCGGCGAAGACCTGCTGGAGGAGCACTCGCTGCGCGGCCGAGGTGTCCTGGTATTCGTCGAGAAGCACGAAGGGGTAGCGCAGCCGGAGTTCCTCAGCCACCTCCGGAGCCGCGCGCACGATGCTCAGCGCCAGTCTCACCTGGTCGGCGAAGTCGATGGCATGAGCATCGAGCTTGGCTTCGCGAAACTCCGTGACCAGGCCGCAGAGCGCCGCGCGCACGCGCGCGGTGTCGAGCATGTCGCGGCCGATCTCCTGCAGGGAGGGCAGCGACTCCAGCCAGCCGATGAGACCGACGGAGTGCTCGAGTGCGCGCTCCGGGTCGAGGTCGAGCTCGGCGAGTGCGTCATCGAAGGTCAGGACGGCGTCGACCAATGTGGCGGGTGAACGACCGAGCTCGGCAAGTGGCAGCGAGGTCGCGCGGACGACGCGCGCGGCGAGAGCCTGGCGCGCGCCGTCGGCCAGCACTTCGGCGTCGGGCTCCAGGCCCAGGCGCACGCCGTGGTCGCGAAGCAGGCGGCTGGCGAAGGAGTGGTACGTCGAGATGGCAGGCTCGACGGCACCGGAATCGCTCAGCCCGTCGGGCAGCAGGCCCTGGCGATCCGCGCGCAGCAGCAGACGTCGCGTACGCGTGAGGAGTTCTCCCGCTGCCTTGGCGGTGAAGGTCAGACCGAGGATCTCGTCGGGCAGGGCCATGCCCTCAAGCACCAGCCAGAGCACGCACGCCGACATCACGGTGGTCTTGCCCGATCCCGCCCCGGCCACAATGGCGGAGGGCTCAGCGGGGCTGCTCACTGCCTGCCACTGCTCATCGCTGAGGTCATGGCCGAGCACGGACTCGACAGCCGTGCGGGTGCCACTCATGCCAGCACCCCCCGACCCTCGGGCTGCGCGGGACAGGCGACGGCGTAGGGACACGTGCGGCACTCCTCGGACACGACAGCCGGGAAGTCCTCGGCGCGCACGCGCGCGATCGCTTGGTGGATGTCGTCGAGGAGCCAGGTGTCGTCGTCACTGAGGGCAGCCTGCTCCTGGACGCGGGGCATGCCCGGGGCATCGGTCGCATCGGCTCGTAGCTGCACGAGGGCTGCACCCGCGAGTGTGGGCGTGGGTGCGAGGTCGCCGAGTGCACCGTGCTGCACGGCAACCTGATAGACGCCCAATTGAGGATCGGACTGCACCTGGGGTCCCGTGGGCAGATGCCTCGCGGTCTTGAAGTCAACCAGGCGCACCCGGCCGTCGGCGGTCACCTCGATGCGGTCGATGGCCCCCCGCAGGATGGCTTCGCGATCACCGCCCGGCAGTGCAGCTGCCCGCAGCGGGATCGCGACCGCGAAGGGGTGCTCGACGGCCAGCGGCGCATCGGCGTGGCGCAGGTAGGCGCACAGGCGCTCCAGGGCCTTTTCGACCTCGCCGCGCTCGGCCTGGGACTCCCACGGCGCATCGAAGGACAACTCCGACCACACGCGATCGATGGCAGCCGACATCGCCGCGGGCTCGGGCGCGATCTCACCTCGCGCGGCACGCTCCGCCATGGCATGGACGAGGCTGCCGATGGCCAGTGCCCTCCCCCGGGGACCCTCAGCTCGCATCACGCGCGACAGGAACCACCTCAGCGGGCACCCCCGCAGGGTGGCCAGACCCGAGCCGGATAGCGCCACGGACTGATCCACCGGACGGACCGGAACCTCGCCCGGGGTCACGTCGCTCACTCCCCACCATGTGGCGGGGTCGGCGCGGGGGGCCAGGGGCACGCCGGCGTCGTCGGTCACGTCGGCTAGAAGCGCCAGTCGACGCACGGCCGCCGCGCGAACCTGAGTGCTGCACCCCGGCTCCTGGGCGACGGAGCGGAGCGCGGCGATGAGACCGTCGATCGTGATCGGACGCGGTGGACGACCCGCACGGGCGCGGGACTCAACGCCGAGATCGTCGACGAACCGGCTCGGGTGATCCGCATCGGATGCGACCGTCGCCACGACGAGGCTGCTGCGCGCGCGCGACACGGCGAGGGCAAAGAGCCGACGCTCCTGAGCCATCCGCTCGGTCGATGCTGCCCGTAGCGCACCAGCCACGTCAGCGGTCGCGGTCGCGTCCTGCTGTCCCGCGGCGTCGACGATGGCCGACCACTCGGGCAGGCGCAGCGCCGATGATCCACCCAGTGGCGGGGGCCAGACACCCTCTTGCGCGCCTACGACGACGACGTGCTTCCAGCCAATGCCGACAGACAGGTGAGGCGTGAGCAGCGCAACTGCCGGGGTCATCGGTGCCGCGGTCGCGATGCGCTCGGCCGCCACGCGCTGGCCCTGCAGTGCGGCCAGGAGCCCCCTGATCCCCACGACACCGGAGTAGCGATCACTCAGCCGCTCTGCCGTCGCGAAGAGCGCCATGACCGCGTCGATGTCATGACCGCTGGCGGCATGGCCGGCGAGGGCCGCGCGGCGCAGTCGTTCGGGCCAGGCGAGGCCATCAGCGTCGGGAAGTGCTCCGGACCATGCCTGCCACAGCACCTCGCCGGGCGAGGCGCCGGCGTCAGCCAGGGCGCGGACCGAAGCCAGGTGCTCCCCGAGGGCGACGACCCGATCGCGGGCCGCCAGGGCAGGTGCGGCGATGGCCGTCGGCACGCCGAGCTCTGCGCCCTCCATGGCAGCGACCAGGAGATCGCGCACGAGCTCGGTGCCGGGCGGTGCCGGGCTCTCCGAGTGGTCCTGCCGATATCCCTCGCGCAGGGCCCGCGCCAGCCGTCGTACGTCGGTCGCATCGAGACCAAGGAGGGGTCCGCTGACAAGGTCGACCGCGCCCCGCACGGACAGCGCAGCGGGCTCGACCGCGGCTGATGCCGCCGCGAGCAGCACGGCGACGGCAGGCTCGTCCGGCAGAGGGATGTCAGCCGCGGCTACGCGCACCGGCACGCCGATCGCCACCAGCGCCCGGCGCACGCTCTCCACGTCCTGCGTCGAACGCCCGATGACGGCGATGTCGCTCCACTGCAGACCGGGCCTGCCGTCGAGACCGAGGTGGCGTCGTCGCAGGTCGTCGGCAACCCACGCGACGAGGTCTCCCCACGTGTCATGGGAGATGACCTCGACCGTGGTGTCGACGTCCGCACGCTCGCAGACAACGGGGTGGCGATAGTCGCGCAGGTGCCGGGCCGGCAAGCCAGGTAGTGCCGGCTCCCGGCGCACCGCCTGGTACGCCGAGCGGATCGGGCCGGCTCCCGCGTGGACGCTGTTGAGGACGATCACCTCGGCGCCGGTCTCCTCGATGAGGCGCATCGCGCCGAGCCGATCACCGCCGCGGAATCCGAAGGCCGCCACGTCGGGGTCCGCCGCCACCACGGTCGCGGTCGCGGGTCCGGCCAGGGCCCGAAGGAGGCGCCGGTGCAGCGGCCCGGACTCGTGGAAGTCGTCGACGTAGACATGCTCGAGCCGCTCCGGCCAGCCGGACGCGGCGTCGATAGCCATCTCGAGCAGGCCGACGTAGTCGACGACACCCTCGAGTGCCATGACCTCGGCATCGATCTCCGCCAGACGCCCCAGTGACTGCCATGCGGGTACGCCGGCCCCGCGTCCGATCGACTCCAGGTCCGATGCCGACAGCCCGAGTTCGCGCGCCCGGGCGAGCATCGCCCGCAGGTCATTGGCGAACCCGAGGGTCGACGTCGCCGCCAGGAGGTCCGCCGGCCACGGCACGACGCCGTCGGCGATCGCTCCTCGGAGCAGTTCGCGAATGCGGGCATCCTCCTCGGCCCCGGAGAGCAGCCGCGGCATCGGCGCGTCCGGGCTCGGGCCCGTGGTGCGGCGTACGAGGGAGTAGGCCAGGCCGTGGAAGGTGGTCACCGTGGGTAGGGCACCCGCGGGAGCACGCACGGCGAGGGCGGCCCGCATGCGCCTCACCGCATCGCGATCGCGCGCGACGACCAGGATTCGCGACGACGAGGACTCGGTCATGCGCGCCGTGATCGCCTCGATCAGGGCGGTCGTGGCCCCTGTGCCAGGCGACCCCAGCACCACGCACGTGCCCGGCCCCCGCCAGTCAACGACCCGCTGCTGCGCCTCATCGAGCCGAAGACCCTCCACCGGCTCGACAGGAGCGCGATGGAGGACCGGAGCGTGCATGGGGCCATCCCATCAGGGAGGTCCGACGCCACAGCGCCCATGCCCGTCAGGGCCGATCCCGGGTCCGGGGGCCCGTGGGTGGGACGATCGGTGCATGACCGACGTGGGTTCGCGCCCCGGCGACAGCCCTCCCGGGGCAGCGCCGGCCCCCGCGCCGCCCATTCACGACCATGAGGCCGGGCTAGACCAGGCCCCCCGGCCCACGGTGGCGATCCCGCGCGCGGCTCCCCCATCCGAGCCCGCATCCACCGTCGTGATCGAGGACGGGGTCATCCCCAGGCGCCTCCGACGCCCCCTCGACCTTGCGCGCTTCCTCGTCGCACTCGCCGCGACCGCCGCGACCGTCCTCATCGCCTACTTCGCGACGGGCACCACCGAGGGCATCGAGGAGGACATCACCGGCGGGGCCGCCCTGCTGCCGTCGATCGTCATCCTCGCCCTCAACATCATCGGCGGCATCGGACTGCTCGGACTTCCCATCGCGGCCGCGGTCAACCTCGTCATTCGCCGGCGCGTGCGTCAGCTCTTCGACGCGCTCGTGGGCCTGCTCCTCACGGTCGTCGTGCTCACGCTCGCGTCCTACCTCGTCGAGACCTACGGCAGCGCGCAGCTCGTCACTGCACTGGCCGGGTCCGTGGGCGGCGACACCTCAGTGACCGCGCCCATCATCGGCGGCCTCGTGGCCTTCATCACCGTGGCACGTCTGATGAGCCGACGCCCCTGGGACGTGCTCTCGGTGCTCGTGGTGGGATCCCTCGCCGTCGTGGCCTTGCTCAGCGCCACCGCCACGGTTGCCGGCCTGCTCATCTCCTTCTTCGTCGGCTGGGGGCTAGGCCTGCTCACCCGCTACGCCGTGGGCACTCCCACAACCCGGCCGTCCGGTTCTGAGGTCGCCGACGCCCTGGCCCGCGGGGGCTATCCGCTCACCGTGCTGCGCGCGTCGCGGCAGACCCCGGTCGGCCGCCGCTACGTGGCCACGACGCGAGCGGGAGAATCCCTCGAGGTCGTGGTCCTCGACCGCGACCTGGAGGGTGCCGGCCTGGCGACCGCCGCGTGGAAGGCTCTCCGCTTGAGGGACGAGGCCGGGCGCGGCGCCTTCAACATGCGCCGCGAACTCGATCACGCAGCGCTCATGGCGTACGCCGCCGAGGCCGCCAACGCTCCCGTGCCACGCCTGCTGATGGCCAGTGAGGTTGGCGCCGACTCGGCACTGCTGGCCTACGACTACACGGTCGGCACGAGATTCGCCGATCTCGACGGCGATCAGGTGAGCGATGACGAACTCGAGCAGGCCTGGCGCGCGATGCGCACCCTGCACGAGCATCAGATCGCCCACCGCAGCCTGACCGCCGACCACATCCTGCGCGATCGCGACGGCAAGGTGTGGCTTGTCGGCGAGGCGAGCGGCACCGTGGCGGCCGGCGATGTGGCCCAGCGCATCGATGTGGCCGAGTTGCTGTGCACGCTCGCGCTCACGGTGGGAGCCGATCGCGCCATCCGCACGGGACGCACGGTCCTCGGCGTACAGGGACTGGCGCGTGCCCTGCCGGTGCTGCAGCCCGTCGCACTCGTCCCGGCCACGCGCAAGGCAATGCGCAAGAACCGTGACCTGATGGTGCACCTGCGCGACGCGCTGGTCGAGATCCGCCCCGACGGCGAGGTCGAGCAGATCAACGTCGAGCGCATCAAGCCGCGCACACTGATCATGATCGTGGTCGGCACCATCGCCGCCTACGTCCTACTGTCGCAGCTGGCACAGGTCGACCTCGGCGAGCTCCTCACGTCGGCATCCCTGGAGTGGCTCGCGGTCGGTGTCGTCGCGACGCTGGTCACCTACGTCGGAGCGGCATGGTCGCTCTCCGGATTCGTGCCCGAGCGCATACCGCTCCACCGCACGATGTTGGCGCAGGTCGCGGGGGACTTCGCGACGCTCGTGTCACCCCCCACTCTCGGGTCGGTCGCGATCAATCTGCGCTTCCTCACCAAGGCCGGCTTGCACCCCGCGCTCGCCGGAGCGAGCGTCGGCGTCTCTCAGGTGGCGGCCTTCGTCGTCCACCTGCTCCTGCTGCTCGGCTTCGGCATTGCGGCCGGCACCCAGGCGGACTTCACCTTCGACCCCCCTGCCTGGGCCGTCATCGTCGTCATCGCGGTCGTCCTGCTCTTCCTCGCCGCATTTGCGGTTGCCCCTCTGCGCCGCTACGTCTTCGGGCGCGTGCGTCCCCTGCTGCGCGAGGTGATCCCCCGCCTCGTCACGGTCGCCCAGCGCCCGATGAAGCTCGTCGAGGGCATCGGCGGCATCCTCGTCCTCAACTTCGCCTACATCGTGGTCCTCGTCGCCTGCGTCCGCGCCTTCGACGGCGATCTCAACGTCGCCGCGATCGCGGTCGTCTACCTCGCCGGTGCCACGATCGGCCAGGCGGCTCCGACTCCCGGTGGCCTGGGAGCTGTGGAAGCAGCCCTTGCCGCGGGCCTGACCGCGGCTGGGCTCCCGGGCGGCATCGCCGTATCCGCGGTCCTGCTCTTCCGCCTGCTCACCTTCTGGATCCCGACGATCCCGGGCTACATCTCCTTCAACTGGCTGACCAAGAAGGGCTACCTGTAGGTTCGCCGCATGAGCGAAGTCAGCATCACGCCCCTGGTCGACGGTCCCCTCGAGGTCTCCGGCGCCTGCCGCGTCAACGCCTCGGACGGCACGGAGATCCGCAGCGCGGACAAGGTCTACCTGTGCCGATGCGGCGCCTCGGAGAAGAAGCCCTTCTGTGATGGCTCGCACAAGAAGATCGGCTTCGTCTCCAACGTCGAGGCCTAGCCAGCCGGTGGACCCTGCCAGCCGCGAACTCCTCGCGGACTGGGTCACGCGCGTACGGCAGCGCCCCCACCATCACTGCGGGGTCTTCGCGGGCACGGACGGAGATGCCTTCGGTCATCGTGCTCGACCCTGGGACTACCCCGACGTCCTCATCGACGGGCGCCTGGAGGACGACGCACTCGTGCTCCAACTCAGCGACGGCGCAATCCGGCTCGACGCGGTGCACGGTGTCGTACACGGCGACCACCCGTGGGGTCCGGGTTTGCTCGTGAGCGGCTCTATCAACGGCACGCCGGCGGAGGTCTGGCTGGTCTAGGCCATCCACGCAGCGACAGCCAGGGTGAGCAGCGGCGCGATGATCAGTGCCGGCAGCAGGTCGGCGACCGGCAGTCGCGAGACCTTGAGCAGCCGCAGCGAGACGCCGATGAGAAGTACTCCGCCGGTGGCGGTGAGAGCGGCGATGGCGGATGCGGCCATGACCGACCCGACGAGTGCACCGAGCAGGGTGAACAGGCCCTGCACGATGCCGACCGGGATTGCGGAGAAGGCCACGCCCCAGCCCAGGGAGGCTGCAAAGGCGATGGAGGCGAAGAGGTCGAGCACCGACTTGAGTGCGAGCTGATCGACACCGCGCCCGAGGCCATCAGACAGCGGGCCGAGCACGGCGAGGGGGCCGATGCAAAACAGCAGCGATGCGTCGACGAACCCCTCGATGAATCGTGCTCGACCCTCGGTGCCCTGCGCCCCGCGGCTCACCCTGCGCTGCAGCCAGCCGCCGAGGCTCTCCACGCGCTCCTCCAGCCGCAGCAGCGATCCGATGATGCCTCCGATGACCACCGAGCCGAGCACAATGAGCAGGGGCGCCGAGGACCCGACGTCGGCGACCCAGTCGGCATCGAGCAGATCCACGACATTGAGTGCAGCCACGATGAGCGTGATGAGACCCAGGGCCTGCGTAATCAGGTCGCGCGTGCGCGCAGGCAGGCGATGCCCGATGAGTACGCCGAGACCGGCCCCGACGACGATGGCCGCCATGTTGAGGAGGGTCCCGAGGCCGATCACCGCGTGAGACTAGTGCAACTCAGTAGTACGGCGTGTTGGGATCCACCTGCAATGACCACGCGTTGATGCCGCCGCCGACGTGGATGGCATCGGAGAAGCCTGCGCCGTGCAGCACGGCGAGGACCTCGGCTGAGCGGCCGCCCACCTTGCAGTGCAGCACGATCTGCTTGTCGTTGGGGACCTTCTCCAGCGCTGAGCCGTCGAGAAACTCGCCCTTGGGGATGAACTCCGCCCCTTCGATGGTGGCGATCTCCCACTCGATGGGCTCGCGCACGTCGATGAGGACGAAGTCGCGCTCCCCGCGAGCGCGGGCATCGAGCATCTCCTTGAGCTCGTGCACGCTGATCGTGCTGTCGCGGGCCGCCTCGGCGGCAGCGTCCGAGATGGTGCCGCAGAAGGCGTCGTAGTCGATGAGCTCGGTGACCGTGGCATTCGGCCCGCAGATGGCGCAGTTCGGGTCCTTGCGGATCCGCACCTCGCGGTAGTCCATCTCCAGGGCGTCGTACACCTTGAGACGGCCCAGCAGCGGGTCGCCGATGCCGGTGAGGAGCTTGATCGCCTCGGTCACCTGGATGGAGCCGATGCTCGCGCACAGCACGCCCAGCACGCCGCCCTCGGCGCACGAGGGCACCATGCCCGGTGGCGGGGGCTCGGGGTAGAGGCAGCGGTAGCACGGACCGTGCTCGGCCCAGAAGACACTCGCCTGTCCGTCGAAGCGGTAGATCGAGCCCCAGACATAGGGCTTGCCGAGCAGCACGCACGCGTCGTTGACGAGGTAGCGCGTGGCGAAGTTGTCGGTGCCGTCGACGATGAGGTCGTACTGGGAGAAGAGCGGCATCACGTTGGTCGAGTCGAGGCGCTCGTCGTGGATGACCACGTCGACGTAGGGGTTGATCTCCTTGATCGAGTCGCGCGCACTTTCGGCCTTGGAGCGGCCGATGTCGCTCTGGCCGTGGATGATCTGGCGCTGGAGGTTGGACTCGTCGACGGTGTCGAACTCCACGATGCCCAGCGTGCCGACTCCGGCGGCAGCGAGGTACATCAGCGCGGGACTGCCCAGCCCGCCCGCGCCGATGCACAGCACGCGGGCGTTCTTGAGGCGCTTCTGCCCGCTCCTGCCGACGTCGGGGATGATGAGGTGGCGGCTGTAGCGGCGTACCTCGTCGGCAGACAGGCTGTCGGCAGGCTCGACGAGCGGCGGCAGGGACATGGCTCTCCTCATGGGTGGATCCGGGGCAACCACGGTACCCACGCGGGCATTCCCGCGCCCGCCCGGGAGACTGGGGGCGTGAGCCGCCCCGTCATCGGCCTGTCCACCTACGTCGAGCCTGCCCGCTGGGGCGCGTGGGAGGTGCCTGCCGCCCTGCTGCACGAGTGGTACGTCGACGCCGTGCGCGAGGCAGGTGGCCGTGCCGTCCTCCTGCCTCCGGACTCCACGGACGCGGACGTGCTCGACCGTCTCGACGGACTCATCCTCATCGGGGGCGCCGACGTGGATCCGGCCCACTACGGTGCCGAGCCGCACGCGACCGTCGACGTGCCGCGCGTCGAGCGCGACGCGGGCGAGCTGCTGCTCTGCCGGGCGGCGCACGAGCGCGACCTGCCGCTGCTCGGCATCTGCCGCGGCATGCAGGTGATGGCGATTGCCCATGGTGGCTCGCTCATCCAGGACCTGCCCGATGCCGGCTTCGGCCTCGCGCATCGCGAGCGCCCGGGCACCTTCACCGAGCACGCTGTCTCGCTCGCGGAGGGTTCACGCGTCGCCGCGATCTACAGGTCGACACGCATCGTCACCAACTCCTCCCACCACCAGGGCATCGCCGACCCCGGCACACTCGTCCCCACGGGCTGGGCCGAGGACGGGCTGATCGAGGTGCTCGAGGCACCCGAGGCTCGCTTCTCCCTCGGGGTGCAGTGGCATCCGGAGCATCCCGACCGAAGATTTGGCGAATTGCCCCTCTTCCGCGCCGTGGTTGCGGCAGCCTCCGACTAGCAGTCCGCGCCGAGGCGGCTGCTGCACGCCCGCCGAGCAAGGAGTCCCCATGCAGGTCGACGTCCGCCACGGTCCCTCATTTGCCGTCGCCCGCTGCACTCTCACGGCAGGCGAGCACGCCAAGGTCGAGTCCGGCGCCATGGCCGCGATGAGCGATGGCGTGACCCTCGACGCCAAGATGGAGGGCGGCTTCCTCAAGTCGCTCGGGCGCAGCGCACTCGGTGGCAACTCCTTCTTCGTCACGACGTACACCAGCTCCATCGACGGCGGCTGGGTCGACGTCGCCGCCATCCTGCCCGGCGACATCACCGTCATCGAGTCCTCGCCTGAGCGGCCACTCGCCGTGACGCGCGGTGCATGGCTGGCCAATGAGCAGAGCCTGTCGCTCGACACCAAGTGGGGCGGTGCCAACAACCTCTTCGGCGGCGAGGGTGGCTTCGTGTCGCGCTTCGAAGGAGCCGGCAAGGTCGTCGTCGCGTCGTACGGCGCCCTCGACCAGCACGCACTGCACGAGGGCGAGCGCATGGTGGTGGACTCGGGCCATCTGGTCGCCTACGACGCCTACATCGCGATGCAGGCCCGGACCACGGGAGGCATCATGAAGTCGCTGAAGTCCGGCGAGGGCATCGTGGTGGAGATCACCGGGCCGGGCCTGGTGTGGACCCAGTCGCGCAATCCCAACGGACTCGTGGAGTGGCTGACGAACGTCCTGCCGTTCAGCCGCAGCTAGGCCGGGCGCCGAGTGTGCACTTGCGTGCACGACATCGGCCCTTGAGGCGCACGCAAGTGCACACTCGGCGAGGGCTTGGCTACAGCGGGGTGACGTAGGCGCCCGAGATACCGCCGTCCACCAGGAAGTTCGACGCGGTGATGAACGACGAGTCGTCGGAGGCGAGGAACGCCACCGCCGCGGCGATCTCCTCGGGCTCGCCGAAGCGGCCGAAGGGGATGTGGACGTAGCGACGCGCAGCGCGCTCGGGGTCCTTGGCGAAGAGCTCCATGAGCAGCGGCGTCTTCACCGGTCCGGGCGAAATGGCGTTGACGCGCACCCCCTGGCGGGCGAACTGCACGCCGAGTTCGCGCGACATGGCCAGCACGCCGCCCTTGGACGCCGTGTAGGAGATCTGCGACGTCGCCGCGCCCATGGTGGCGACGAACGAGGCGACGTTGATGATGGAGCCGCGGCCCTGCTCGAGCATGTAGGGCAGCACAGCCTTGCACCCGAGGTAGACGGACGTGAGGTTGACGTCCTGCACGCGCTTCCACGCCTCGAGGCCGGTGTCGAGGATCGAGTCGTCGTCGGGCGGGGAGATGCCGGCGTTGTGGAAGGCCACGTCGATCGAGCCGTAGGTGTCGACTGCCACCTTGTACATCCGCTCGTTGTCCTCGGGCGAGGTGACGTTGGCCTGGACGAAGGTGCCACCGACCTGCGCGGCTGCCGCCTCCCCGGCCGTGACATCCATGTCCGCGATGACGACGTTGGCGCCCTCGCTGGCCAGGCGCTGGGCCGAGGCGAAGCCGATGCCGCTGGCACCCCCGGTGATGAGCGCGGTGCGGCCGACCAGGCGACGGCAGACGGCATCGGACATGGGATTCCTCTCAGTCGGTGGCGATGAAGACGTTCTTGGTCTCGGTGAAGGCCTCGGGCGCATCGGGCCCGAGCTCGCGACCCAGTCCCGAGCGCTTGAATCCCCCGAACGGCGTCCAGTAGCGCACGGACGAGTGCGAGTTGACCGACAGGTTGCCCGATTCCACCCCGCGCGAGACGCGCAGCGCCCGACCGATGTCGCGACTCCAGATCGAGCCGGAGAGGCCGAAGTCGGAGTCGTTTGCCATGCGGATCGCATCGGCCTCGTCCTCGAAGGGCATGACGGCGACGACGGGGCCGAAGATCTCCTCGCGGTAGGCGCGGTCTGACTCAGCCGACGGCACGATCACCGTCGGGGGAAACCACCAACCGGGCCCGTCGGGGCAGGATCCACGGAAGGCCACCTGCACATCGTCGATGTACGACGCGACGGTCTGGCGATGCGCGGCGGTGATGAGCGGGCCCATCTCAGCAGAGTCGAGCGCGGGGTCCTCCACGCGCACGCCGGCGACCGCGGGCTCCAGCAGGCCCATGAAGCGATCGAAGACCGAGCGCTCCACCAGGATGCGCGAGCGCGCGCAGCAGTCCTGCCCGGCATTGTCGAAGACGCCGTACGGCGCGGTCGCTGCCGCACGCTCGAGATCGGCGTCGGCGAAGACGATGTTGGCGCTCTTGCCGCCGAGCTCGAGCGTCACGCGCTTGATCTGCGCGGCGCAGCCGGCCATGACCTGCTGACCGACCTCGGTCGAGCCAGTGAAGACCACCTTGCCCACGAGGGGGTGCGTGACGAAGCGCTCGCCGACGACCGAGCCCTTGCCGGGGATGACCGTGAAGACGCCCTCGGGGATGCCCGCCTCCAGCGCCAGCTCGCCGAGGCGGATCGCGGTGAGCGGGGTCACCTCGGCGGGCTTGAGCACGACCGTGCAGCCGGCCGCCAGCGCGGGCGCGAAGCCCCAGCCTGCGATCGGCATGGGGAAGTTCCACGGCACGATGACGCCGACGACGCCGATGGGCTCGTGGAAGGTCATATCGACGCCTCCGGCCACCGGGATCTGCCGGCCGAAGAGCCGCTCCGGCGCACCGGCGTAGTAGGCGAGCACGTCGCGGACATTGCCCGCCTCCCAGCGCGCATTGCCGATGGTGTGCCCGGCATTGGCCACCTCGAGTTGCGCGAGCTCCTCGATGTGATCGCCGACGACCCGGCTGAAGTGGCGCAGGAGGCGCGCACGATCCCCCGGGGAGACCGCGCGCCAGGCGGGGAACGCCGCGTGCGCCCGCGCGATGAGGGCGTCGACCTCCTCGGCTGGAGTCGGCGGGACATCGGCAATCGGCGCCCCGGTGACGGGGCTGATGACGGCGGTCACAGTCGCTCGAACCCCCGGTAGCGCTCCCAGTCGGTCACGGCTCTGCCGAAGGCCTCCAGCTCCACGCGCCCCATCCTCGCGTAGTGGGCCTGGACCTCCTCGCCGAAGGTCTGCCGCACCCAGTCCGATCCCTCCCAGAGCTCGACGGCCCGTGCGAGGTTGTCCGGCACGCGCGCGGCATCGGCGGCGTAGGCATTGCCCTCGAAGGCCGGCTCGAGCTCGAGCTGGCGCTCGATGCCGTCCAGGCCTGCCGCGATGATGCCCGCCGTCGCGAGGTAGGGGTTGACGTCGCCGCCGGGCACGCGGTTCTCCAGGCGCAGGGACGGACCGTGGCCCACGAGTCGCAGGGCACACGTGCGGTTGTCGCGACCCCACTTGATGGCGGTGGGCGCGAAGGATCCCTCGACGTAGCGCTTGTAGGAGTTGATCTGCGGCGCGAAGAGGAGCGTGAGCTCCTCCATATGCGCCAGCTGACCGGCGATGAAGGAGCGTCCCAGCGGGGACATCCCATCGGGCGCAGAGTCATCCGCCATCACCAGCGAGCCGTCGAGCCCGCGGAAGGACAGGTGGATGTGGCAGGAGTTGCCCTCCCGCTCGTTGTACTTCGCCATGAAGGTGAGCGAGACGTCCTCCTGCGCGGCGATCTCCTTGGCCCCGGTCTTGTAGATCGTGTGCCGGTCGCAGGTGACGACCGCCTCGTTGTACTTGAAGGCGATCTCGTGCTGGCCGAAATTGCACTCCCCCTTGGCGCTCTCGACTTCAAGGCCTGCGCCCGCCATGCCCAGGCGGATACGTCGGAGCAGCGGCTCCACGCGCGCGCCGCCGAGGATGGAGTAGTCGACGTTATAGAGATTGGCGGGCGTGAGGTCGCGATAGTCGGCCTCCCAGGCCTCCTCGTAGCTGTCGAGGAAGACGATGAACTCCAGCTCGGTCCCGACGTACGCCGCCATCCCCGCGTCAGCGAGCCGCTGCGTCTGGCCCTTGAGGATCTGCCGCGGAGACGCAACGACATCGGAGCCGTCCTCCCACAGCACGTCGCACAGGACGCCCACCGCGCCCTCCTGCCACGGGATGCGGTGGAGTGTCGAGAGGTCCGGGCGCATCACCATGTCGCCATAGCCCAAGTCCCATGAGGACATCGCGTAGCCGGAGACGGTGTTCATGTCGATGTCGACGGCGAGGAGGTAGTTGCAGCCCTCCGTCCCATGGGCGAGCGTGTCGTGGACGAAGTGGTCCGCGTGGATGCGCTTGCCCTGCATGCGGCCCTGCATGTCGGTGATGCCGACGACGACCGTGTCGATGAGGCCCTCGTCGACCTCTCTGCGCAGGGTGTCGACGTCCAAGGGCACAGGTCGCGCCATGTCCACCTCTCAGGTCGTGATCTTCCCCGATAGACAGTGTCCGGGGCGGGGGTCGCCCCCCGCTCCGGACACTACTGCGGATCCTGCCGTCAATCCTTGGGTGGGAAGAACTCCTCCGTGCCCGACTCCTCGAGAGTCTCGACCACGTCGTAGCCCTCGGTTTCCGGGTGGCCGTGAGCCCCTCCCGAGACGGCGTACTCCTCCTCGGGCGAGAGCACGAGCCGCTTCCGGCCGAAGAGAGCGAAGAGCAGCAGGCCTGCCACGTAGACGATCGCCACCCAGACGACCACAGCCCGATAGTCGGAGTTGAACGGCATGAGGATGAGCGTGACCAGGGCGATGATGCCCGCGATGAGCGCACCAATGATGCCCACCGGGCTGCGGTAAGGCCGAGAGACATTCGGGAGCTTCCTGCGCAGGATGAGGAACGCGATCATCTGGAGCAGGTAGGCGATGACCGCGCCAAACACCGCGATGAGCAGCAATGCGTTAGCGGCATTGACGTAAGGCTGCTCCTCGCCGCCATAGGCCAGCGCACCGAGGCCAAAGACGAGGCCGACGCCCACAATGCCGCTCGCAATGAGCGCGACATAGGGAGTCTTGCGTGCGCCGGTGAGCGAGAGGAACTTCGGGTAGTACCCCGCGCGGGATAGGGAATACACATTGCGCCCCGCGGCAAACATGATCCCCTGGAAGGACGCGATGAGTCCCGTGAGTGCCATGAGCGAGAGCAGCGCGGCGATATTGCTGTCCGGGAAGATGGCCCGGAATCCGTCAAGGATGGGCTCGCCGCTCTCCGAGATCGCAGCCGCTCCGAGCACACCCGGATTGAGGATGAGGACGAGGAGGGCGGTCACGACCAGCGTGAACATGCCGGCGATGGACCCGCGCGGGATGTCCTTGGCTGGATCGTGGGTCTCCTCGGCCGCCAGGGGGAGCTCCTCGATGCCCAGGAAGAACCAGATGGCGAAGGGGAAGGCCAGGAAGATCCCTAGGAAGCCGTAGGGCAGGAAGGTGCTGCCTCCCGCCTCGGGCACGATGTCGAACAGATTGTCGACGCTGAACTTGCCCGAGAAGAGGGCGGCCACGAAGAAGATCGCGAGCACTCCCAGGGAGAGGATCGCGATGACGAATGCGAACCGGAAGGACGCAGCAGCGCCCGCCGAGTTGAAGGCAACGAAGATCACATAGATGACGACAACCCACAGCCAGATGGGAAGCGACAGGCCGAACAACTCTGCCACGATGGCGTCGGCGTAGAGCGCCGCGAATGTCCCCACGACGGCAGTCGTGATCACATACTCGACGGTCTCCGCGAAGCCTGTGATGAAGCCGCCCCAGGGGCCCATCGCGGACCGCGCGAAGGAGTATGCACCGCCTGTGTGCGGCATGGCCGCACTCATCTCGGCGATGCTGTAGATCATCAGGACGTACATCAGGCCGATGACCAGGGTGGCGATCAGCATGCCGCCCCAGCCGGCATTGCCTATGCCGAAGTTCCACCCGGAGAAGTCGCCGGAGATGACTGCAGCGACGCCGAGGCCCCACAGCGCTCCCGCTCCCGCATATCTCTTCAGCCCTCGCTTTTCGAAGTACTCCGCTCCGGCGTGCGTGTATTTCACACCGGAGACAGACATGTCCTTGTCCACTGAACCTCCTCGAGGTCGGCAGGACCACAGGGGCCTGCCCCTTGCGGGGAGGGTAGGGACGCGCAGGGGGTCTGTCCGCTAAATGGCCGAAGACACGCGGGTGAAGCGCTCGGTCCAGAGGCCGGCCACGACGTCCGGATGCTCCATCTGCGCCACGTGACCACAATCGTCTAGCAGCGTCACTTCCGCATCGGGAAATTCACGCGCTGCTCGAGCAGCACCGCGGGGGTCCACGAGGATGTCGTCCTCGCCGTAGATCGCGAGCACCGGCTGTCGGACCTGGCGCGCCAGCCGCCAGGGACGGCTCGGACCCCGCTCAGCGAAGGTTGCGAGCAGCCCGCGCAGCGACCGCAGGAAGGCGTCGGTGGCGTAGGGCAGCGCATCTCGCTCGGCCGTCTCCGTGACGAGCGCGGCGCGCAGCGCCTCAGGGACCCGGCGCGGATCGGTCGTGCACGCATCGAGTGTCGCCTGCACCCGCTGCTCGACCGGCACTGCCGCATAGCGCCGCACGAGCGACTCCCCCACCCCGGGCACGGCGACCACGGGCAGGTGCGCGTTGCCGCGCCCGACGCGCATCGACGGCAGCGCCGGCGACACCAGCGTGAGCGACGCCACGAGGTCGGGGCGATGCGCGGCCAGCTGCACCGAGACGGCTCCGCCCATGGAGTTGCCCATCACGTGCACCGGGCCCTCATCGCCCCGGCGCCGACACCATTCCTCGATGGCCGCAGCGACCGTACGCGCGTGGCCGCGCGGGGTGAAGTCGCCGTCGCGCGGCGGGGGCGACGCACCGAATCCCGGAAGGTCAAGGGCGAGGGCGCTCACCTGCCCGGCCAGGCTCGCCATGAGCGGCACCCAATTGAGGGCCGAGCCCCCCAGACCGTGGACGAGCACGACAGGAAGGTCACCCTGTCCAGACTGGCGCACGTGGACCTCGCCGGTCGTGAGGGTCCAGCGCTCCGCGGGAGGGATCCACATGCCCCTATGGGACCACGGGACGCGGGGTCAGCGCTCGGTCGGCCGCGCGATGCCCGGACCGGTGTGGACCCGGCCAGTAGGGTGGCGATGTGACCGCGGCTGACGACGTACGACGGGCCGAGCCATCCCGCATGCCCCGCGAAGAGCGTCGCGCGCAGGTCCTCGGCGCCGCCCGCGAGGTCTTCGTGGCCCAGGGCTACCACACGGCCGCCATGGACGACATCGCCGAGCGCGCTGGAGTGAGCAAGCCGGTGCTCTACCAGCACTTCCCCGGCAAACTCGATCTCTACGTCGCCCTGCTCGACGAAGGCATCGCCGTGCTCCTCGACACGCTCCGGTCAGCACTGGAGGCCACCACCGACAACAAGCAGCGCGTGCGCGGCGCGATCGCGGCGTACTTCGCTTTCGTCGATGATCCCGACGGCGCCTACCGACTGGTCTTCGAAAGCGACCTCACCAATGAGCCGGCGGTCCGCTACCGGGTCGAGGCAGCCGATGACGCCTGCTCCCTCATGCTGGGCCAGGTCATCGCCGAGGACACCGGGTTGTCGGCGGCCCAGGCGGAGCTGCTCGCCTCGGGGCTGCTCGGCATGGCGCAGATCGCGGCACGACGCTGGCTGCGTGCAGAGCCGCGGATGCGCCGCGACGAAGCCGTCGACCTCATCGCCGGGCTGGGCTGGCGCGGCATCGGTGGCTTCCCGCTGTCTCACCCGCCGACGTCCTAGATCGATCCGCGCGTTAGCCTTGCGGGCAAAGGAGGATCCGTGGAGATCAAGATCGGCGTTCAGCAGACCCCGCGCGAGATCGTGCTCGAGTCCGAGCAATCGCCGGAGGACATCGAAGCAGCTGTGCGCGCAGCTCTCGCCGATGGCGGGATCCTCACCCTGGAGGACGACAAGGGGCGCCGGGTCATCGTGCCCGCCGATCGCCTCGCCTACGTCGACATCAGCCCCGCGACGTCACGCCGCGTCGGCTTCGGCACCTGACGGGGTCGACGGACAGGTCCGTCAGGAAGCCAGGCCCAGCGCCTGCATCCTCCGGGAGTGCTCGTCGGTGAGTCTCGACAGCATCGTGGCGATAGCTGTGAGATCCATGCCCGTGCCCTCGTCGCCCACGTCGCCGACGAGCAGCGCCGTGAGCGCCTCGCGCTCGGCGGCCACATGCTGAGCCTGCGACAGAGCCTCCCCCACGAGGCGGCGAGCCCAGAGCGCTAGCCGTCCCTCGACGCGCGGATCAGCGGCAATCGCCGCGCGCACGCGGTCAACCACGAAGGCCGACTGCCCGAGGTCCTCGCACACCTCGAGGACGAGATCCCTCGTCCGCGGATCCAGGTAGGTCGCGATCTCACGATAGAAGTCGATGCCGATCCCATCGCCGACATAGGCCTTGACCAGGCCCTCGAGCCAGTCACTCGGGGCCGTCATCTCATGGAAGCGCGCAAGCGGGGCACGGAAGGGCTGCATGGCCTCGGCGGGGTCGACACCGATCTCCACGAGCCGGTCGCGCAGGCGGGAGAAGTGCCGGAACTCCGCCGCTGCCATTGCCGCGAGTTGGGCCTCGTCCTCGATCGTCGGAGCCAGGGCCGCATCGGCGGCGAGTCGCTCGAAGGCCATCAGTTCGCCGTAGGCAAGCACACCCAGCAGATCGATGACCGCTGACCGGTAGTCGTCGTTCGCGGCAAGAGCCTCGCCGTCGATCGATGCCATGGAGCGAAGGCTAGTGCCCACGCGGTACCCTCGGTGCATCGCGTGAGCGATGCGGGCGCCCGGCCGGGCCCCCGAGGGGCGTGAGCCCCATCCGCCCCCGTGTGTGGCGCCCCCGATGAGGATCGGGTGCGGTGCCCGCGGACCTGCACTGGAGCATGCCGTGACCGACGTCGACCCTGCCTCGAACCCTGAGGCGGCACCCCTACCCCCCA
>VGBQ01000012.1 GCA_016870425.1 Actinomycetota bacterium
CGCGGATGGCCTAGGGTCATCGCCCATGACGAGCATCGCCCTCACCTCCGCACCCGTGACCACCCTCGACGTCGACGCCCTCATCGTGGGCATCACCGACGAGGGCAAGAAGCACGTCGAGGGGCCACCCGCCCTCCCCGACGACGTGCGCGTATCCCTCGAGAAGGCCCTCGAGGCACTCGGGGCCACCGGCAAGCTGGGTGAGATCACGCGTCTGCCCGGCACGGGCCTGGTCAAGGCGCGCATGATCGTCGCCGTCGGGCTCGGCGACGTGCGCATCCTCGACGACGAGAAGGTACGTCGCACCGCGGGCAGCGTCCTACGGAGCCTTGCGGGCACGAGGTCAGTCGCGATCGTCGTCACCTCGCCGGACGGTCCGCGCGTCGAAGCCGTCGCTGCGGGGGCGCTCATGGGCAACTACGCCTTCCACTCCTTCCGTGGGGTGAGCGCGTCGAGCCAGCCCGCGCTCGTGGAGAAGATCCTGATCACCGGAGATCCCAAGGACAAGGAGCAGGCCGCAGCACTCGAGCGCGCGCAGATCATGGCCGAAGCGGTCAACTACGCGCGCGACCTCGTCAACACGCCGCCGTCCGCGCTGCCGCCCGAGGAGATCGCGCAACAGGCCATTGAGGCCGTCGGCAAGCTGCCCGTGCGCGTCGAGGTCTGGGACGAGGACGCCCTCGCACGCGACGAGTTCGGCGGGATCCTCGCGGTCGGCCAGGGCTCGGCCAATCCCCCGCGCCTCATCCGCCTGGAGTACTCCCCCAAGGGCGCCAAGAAGACGGTTGCCCTGGTGGGCAAGGGAGTCACCTTCGACTCCGGCGGCCTGTCGCTCAAGCCGCCGAAGGCCATGGAGACGATGAAGTGCGACATGAGCGGCGCCGCCGCCGTCATCGCCGCGGTCACCGCCCTCGCGCGCATGAAGGCCAAGGTCAAGGTCATCGGCTGGATCCCCACCGTGGAGAACATGCCGGGCGGTCGCGCTCAGCGGCCCGGCGACGTCATCACGATCTACGGCGGGCGCACGGTCGAGGTGCTCAACACCGATGCCGAGGGCCGCTTGATCCTGGCCGACGCACTCGTCGCCGCGTCCGAGGAGCAGCCGGATCTCATCGTCGACGCCGCGACTCTCACCGGCGCGCAGACGATCGCCCTGGGCGACCGCACCTCGGGGATCATGTCCAACGACGACGACCTGCGCGCCGCGATCTACGAGACAGCCAAGCGCGCCGGCGAGACGATGTGGCATATGCCTATCCCCGAGGAGTCACGCGGCACGCTGGATTCCCCCATCGCCGACATCAAGAACATCGGCGACGGCAAGGGCGGCATGCTCAGCGCGGCCGCGTTCCTGCGCGAGTTCGTGCCGGAGGGCCAGCCCTGGGCACACCTCGACATCGCCGGGCCGGCGTTCAACGAGGGCGCTCCCTACGGCTACACGCCCAAGGGCGGCACCGGCGCGGCCGTGCGGACCTTCATCCAGGTCGCCGAGGACACCGCGCAGGGCCAGCTCCCCTAGGGGCCGCGGTCGGCCGGCTCCTTCCGATTCCGCGCAGCCGACACTGCTCGACTCCCTGACGTCACGGCCCCACCGGCCCACTCGCCGGGCGAACTTTGGGCGGATAGTGCCCATAGACGGCCGTTCTCGCCCAAAGTTCGCGGCGATCCCGCGCCCGCGGACGCTCGGCGCGCACCTTCTGCCCTGGGGACGGCACGAGCAGGGGACGGTGGAAGGATGGCCTCACATCAACTCGAGGGGAGCCGCCGTGCCTGAGGCCGACGTCGTCATCCTGGGAGGCGGCAGCGGGGGCTACGCCTGCGCCCTGCGCGCGTCGCAGCTCGGCCTGTCGGTCGTGCTCATCGAGAAGGGCAAGCTCGGCGGCACCTGCCTGCACCGCGGCTGCATCCCCACCAAGGCCCTGCTCCACGCTGCCGAGGTCGCCGACCTCGCCCGCGACAGCGAGGACTTCGGCGTCAAGGCCACCCTCGAGGGCATCGACATGCCCAGGGTCAACTCCTACCGCGACGGAGTGGTCGGCCGCCTCTACAAGGGCCTGCAGGGTCTGGTGAAGAGCCGCAACGTGACCTACGTCGAGGGCGAGGGACGACTGACCTCGGCGAACACCGTCACCGTCGATGGCACGGCGTACACCGGCAAGGCCGTTGTGCTCGCCACGGGCTCCTACGCACGCAGCCTTCCTGGCCTGGAGATCGGCGGGCGCATCATGACCTCGGACCAGGCGCTGACGCTCGACTACGTGCCGGGCAAGGTCATCGTGCTCGGTGGCGGCGTGATCGGCGTGGAGTTCGCCAGCGTGTGGAAGTCCTTCGGTTCCGACGTGCACATCATCGAGGGACTCCCCCGGCTCGTGCCCGCGGAGGACGAGGCCATCTCCAAGGCCTTCGAGCGCGCCTACCGCAAGCGCAAGATCGACTTCACCACCGGCGTGCGCTTCCAGTCGGCGACCCAGGATGACAACGGCGTCCACGTGACGCTCGAGAACGGCGAGACCCTCGACGGCGACATCCTCCTCGTCGCGGTCGGCCGCGGACCGTCGACCGAGGGACTCGGCTTCGAGGAAGCCGGCATCGCGATGGACCGTGGCTGGGTGCTCGTCGACGAGCGGCTGCAGACCAACGTGCCCGGTGTCTACGCCGTCGGCGACATCACGCCCGGACTCCAGCTCGCGCACCGCGGTTTCCAGCAGGGGATCTTCGTCGCCGAGCAGCTCGGGGGTCTGTCGCCTCGCGCCATCCCCGACATCGACATCCCGCGCGTCACCTACTCCGAGCCCGAGATCGGCTCGGTCGGGCTCACCGAGGCGCAGGCCCGTGAGCAGTACGGCGCAGACGGTGTGCAGGTCTACGAATACAACCTCGGCGGCAACGGCAAGAGCCAGATCCTCGCGACCACGGGCTTCATCAAGCTCGTGCAGCGGACGGACGGGCCGGTCGTCGGCGTCCACATGATCGGCTCACGCATCGGCGAGCAGATCGGTGAAGCCCAGCTCATCGTCAACTGGGAGGCCTACCCCGAGGACGTGGCCTCCCTCGTCCACGCACACCCCACCCAGAACGAAGCCATGGGCGAGGCCTTCCTCGCCCTGGCCGGCAAGCCCCTGCACGCCCACGCCTGACGCAATCGCTCGAAGGAGTCCCATGCCCGTCTCGGTCACCCTCCCCGCGCTCGGTGAGTCCGTCACCGAGGGCACCGTCACGCGCTGGCTCAAGAAGGTGGGCGACACGGTCGCGGCCGACGAGCCGCTGGTCGAGGTGTCCACCGACAAGGTCGACACCGAGATCCCCGCTCCCGCCGGCGGCGTGCTGCTCGCCATCCGCGTGCCCGAGGACGCCACCGTCGCCGTCGGCGCAGAGCTCGCCGTCATCGGTGACGCCTCCGAGGTGGCGGCTCCCGGAGCGGCGGCACCCGCTCCAGAACCGGTCGCAGCCGCCCCCGCTCCGGCTGCCCCCGCCCCTGCTGCGGCACCGCCCGCTCCCGCCGCAGTTGTGTCGACCGGCGGCGCCACGACATCCGTCGTCCTGCCCCCGCTCGGCGAATCCGTCACCGAGGGCACCGTCACGCGCTGGCTCAAGAGGGTAGGCGAGGCTGTCGCCGCCGACGAGCCGATCGTCGAGGTCTCCACCGACAAGGTCGACACCGAGATCCCCGCCCCCGCTGGCGGCATCGTGCTCGCTATCCGCGTTCCCGAGGACACGACCGTCGCGGTCGGCACCGAGCTCGCCGTGATCGGCGATGCCGGTGCGCTGCCCGCAGACACGGCTCCCGCTCCCGCACCTGCTCCCGCCGCTGCCCCTGCTCCCGCCGCTGCCCCTGCTGCGGCACCCGCTCCTGCCGCTGCCCCTGCTGCGACGCCGACTCCCCCGCCGGCCGCCGCGCCGACTCCGGCCGCTGCTGCCACTCCGGCCTCAAACGACGACGAGGCCTACGTGACACCGCTCGTGCGCAAGCTCGCAGCAGACAAGGGCGTCGACCTCGCGACGGTTGTCGGCACCGGAGTCGGCGGGCGCATCCGCAAGCAGGATGTGCTCGCCGCAGCCGAGCGTGCAGCCGCGCCTGCCGCCACATCGGCAGCGCCATCCGCGCCCGCTCCGGCACCGGCCGCCGCGACGCCTTCGCCGAGCGCAGGCATGCGCGGCACGACTCAACCCCTGTCGCGACTGCGCCGCGTCATCGCCGAACGCATGGTGGAGTCGCTCCAGGTGTCGGCGCAGCTCACCACCGTCGTCGAGGTCGACGTCACGCGCATCGCCCAACTGCGCGACCGCACGAAGGCTGACTTCGAGGCACGCGAGGGCGTCAAGCTCACCTTCCTGCCCTTCTTTGCCAAGGCCGCCGTCGAAGCACTCGCGGCGTACCCCGCCCTCAATGCCTCCATCGACATGGCCTCGGGCACCGTGACCTACCACGGAGAGGTCAACCTCGGCGTCGCCGTCGACACCGACCGCGGACTGCTCGTGCCCGTCGTCCGCGACGCGGGCGATCTCAGCGTCGCGGGACTCGCCCGTCGCATCACCGACCTGGCCGATCGCACGCGCACCAACAAGGTGTCGCCTGACGAGCTCTCCGGCGGCACCTTCACGCTCACCAACACCGGCAGCCGTGGGGCGCTCTTCGATACCCCCATCATCAACCAGCCGCAGGTCGCCATCCTCGGCACGGGAAGCGTCGTCAAGCGACCAGTCGTCATCAGTGACGGCGGCAGCGATGTCATCGCCATCCGCTCCATGGTCTACCTCGCGCTCACCTACGACCATCGCCTCGTCGACGGTGCCGATGCCGCCCGCTTCCTCACCGCGGTGCGCGCCCGGCTCGAAGAGGGCACTTTCGCGGACGTGGGCGCCTGATGCGCGTCGCGGTCACGGGTGCGAGCGGCCTCATCGGCTCGGCGCTCGTCCCTGCACTGCGCGCCCGCGGCCATGAGGTCATCCGCCTCGTGCGTCGCGCACCCGCCGCACCCGATGAGGTGCGCTGGGATCCGAGCACAGGCGATGTGGCCCGGCGGGTCGGCGAAGCCGCCCCTGTCGGGCTGGACCTTGCTGGCCTCGCCGGAGTCGACGGGATCGTCCACCTCGCCGGCGCCGGTGTGGGCGACAAGCGCTGGACCGACGCCTACAAGGCCGAGATCCTCGACTCGCGCGTGCAGGGCACGACCACGATCGCGCGCGCGGCCGCGGCGCTCGACCCCAAGCCGTCCGTGCTCGTGTGCGGCTCAGCGATCGGCTACTACGGCGACACCGGCGATCACGCGGTGACGGAGGAGTCCCCGCAGGGCGCGGGATTCCTCGCCGACGTCGTCGCCCAGTGGGAGGCATCGGCACAGCCCGCGATCGACGCCGGCATCCGCGTGCCCTATGCGCGCACCGGACTCGTCGTGAGCTCCAAGGGCGGAGCCTGGAAGCGGCTCATGCCGATCTTCAAGGCCGGACTCGGCGGCAAGGTCGGCTCGGGCAAGCAGTACTGGTCCTTCATCTCGATGCGCGATGAGATCGCCGCGCTGATCGCCCTACTGGAGGACGATCGCTATCGCGGACCGGTCAATCTCACGGCACCGACCCCGGTCACCAACTCGGAGGTCACCGCAGCCATGGGCCGCGTCCTCGGCCGGCCCACTGTGCTGCCGGTCCCGGCGTTCGCACTCAAGGTGGCCCTCGGGGAGTTCTCGCAGGATGTCCTCGGTAGCCAGCGCGTGCTGCCCAAGGTGCTCGAGCACGACGGCTTCGCGTGGAGTGATCCCACGATCGACTCCGCGATCCGCCAGGCCGTGGCCGGAGACTAGCCGGGCAGCCCTCGTTCGACGAGGGACATCCAGGCCGTCCTGTCGGTCGGCGCGGGGCAGATCTCCTGCGCGGACCCCGATGACCCGAGTGCCGACAATCCGAGGAAACCCGCCAGGGCTGCGCCACCGAGCGCGATGCCCCATCGCCATGTCATGCGGATGCCCACCCGAGGCAGGGAGCGGGTCCCCGCCGGCGCCCGGCGGACCGCGTGCCGACCGCGTCCCACGACGGGCTCCGATCGATGGGCGGCCTCGCGCGGGGCACGTGGCTCGGCAGGGCGCGGGGGTGGTGCCTCGCTCGGCCGCGCACGACGGTGCGCCGGCGGGGAGATGAGGGCTGCGGAGGCAGCGGCAGCGCGCTCCAAGGCTGCGGCGAGGCGCGCCATCGTCGGTCGGGCCGCTGGGTCGGGGTCCGAGCCGGCGATCAGCATCGTGGCGACCTCGGCTCCCACGGAGGCCGAAGGCAGGCAGGTGTCCATGAGCGCGATGAGGTCGGCGACATCGCCTTCGGGTGTGCCTCCGGGACGCCAACCCGAGAGGATCCCGCGACCGGAGTGCACATGCACGCAGTCCCCGGTGATGCCCCCGTGCGCCAGTCCCGCGTCGTGCAGCAGCGCGAGGCCGGCCGCGATCGGTGCGATGGCCGCGATGGCCGCGTCACCCATCTCAAGTCGTGCGCTCTCCGCGGGGATCTCCCAGGTCAGGGCCAGGCCCTCGCCGGCGAAGGCGGCTTCGCGCAGAGGAGCCAACCCGTCGTGGCGCAGCGCACCGACGCGCAGGGCTTGGCGGCGCACGCGGTCGCGCGCCACGAGATCGGGCGGGAGGGTCAGCAGGGTCGTGAGTGTCGTGGTCGTCATGCCGGCATCGTGCCCCGCGGAGGCACGCGCATGCGTTGGGTTATCCACAGGCGGCTACGGTGAGCGGCGTGGCGGTGATGGTGGTGGGCGCGGGCCTCAGCGGCCTTGCCGCCGCGCGCCGACTGCAGGCCTTCGGGGTGCCGGTCACTCTCCTCGAGGCATCGGACGCCGTGGGCGGACGCATGCGCACCGACATTGTCGACGGCTTCCGCCTGGACCGCGGCTTCCAGCTCTACAACCCGGCGTATCCCGAGGGTCAGCGCGTCCTGGACCACGACGCACTGGACCTGCGCGCGTTCGTCGCGGGCGCCCGGGTGGTCCTGCGACCCAAGGGACGTCGGCAGGTCGCACGTGTCGCCGACCCCCGGCGCGAGCCGTCGTGGGCGATCCCGTCGCTGCGTGCGCGGATCGGCTCACCCGTCTCAACAGCGCGCTTCACGGCGTACGCCGCCGCTCGGGGATGGCGCTCGCCCGCGTCGCTGCGGGCCGAGCCCGACGTGACAAGCGAGGAGGCACTACGCCGAGCGGGCGCGGACCGCACACTCATGGAGCGCCTGCTGCGCCCCTTCCTCGCGGGGGTCTTCCTCGAGTCCGACCTGACGACATCACGGCGCTTCCTCGATCTCGTGCTCCGATCCTTCGTGCGCGGCACCCCGGCCGTCCCCGCCCTCGGCATGCAGCGCATCCCCGAGCAGATCGCGACCGGACTCGAGGTGCGGCTCGAAACACCGGTCGCCCGCGTCTCGCCGCGCGGGGTCGTGCTGCAGGACGGAGGAGCGCTCGATGCCGAGGCGGTCATCGTCGCGAGCGACCCCCGGTCAGCCCAGCACCTCGTGCCCGGGATGCGCGCGCCCGCGCCCCGGTCGGTGACGACGTGGTACTACCGGCCCGATGGTGACCCCGCACGGCTCGCGGAAGGACAGGCCGTGCTCACGCTCGACGGTGCGCGGCGCGGCCCGGTCATCAACACCGTCGTCCTCACCCACGCGGCGCCCGACTACGCACCACCCGGGAGTGCGCTCGTCTCCGCGTCGGCACTCGGCGTACGCGAGAGCAGTGCGCACGAATCAGCCGTGCGCGACCACCTCGGTTGGCTCTACGGCGTGCCCACCGCGCGGTGGGAGCTCATCGCGACCTATCCGATCCCCTACGCGCTTCCCGCGATGCCGGTGCCCTTCGACCTGCAGCGCCCCGTGCGCACGGCCTCGGGCGTCTACGTCGCGGGCGACCACCGCGACACGTCATCGATCCAGGGAGCTCTCGTGAGCGGTCGCCGCGCCGCGGATGCGGTGCTCGAGGACCTCGGCATCGAGGCCTCTGTCGAGTCGGAGGAGACAGCATGACCACCCGTCGCATCCTCGCCACGAGCGGGGGATTCGCCGCCACCGACCGCTGGGGTGTGCTGCGCCCGGGCGACCTCATGCTCGAGGCGCTGCGCCTCACGGGAGCAGAGCGCCCGCGCGTGTGCCTGGTGATGACCGCCAGCGGCGATGACGCCTCCTATCTCGCGCGCTCCTATGCCGCGCTCGGATCGCTCGGGTGCGACGTCGACCACCTCGCGCTCTTCACAATGCCCAACCGCGACCCGGAGGAGGTGCTCGGCCGCAGCGACCTTGTGTGGGTCGGCGGCGGGAGCGTGGCCAACCTCCTCGCGCTGTGGCGGCTGCACGGAGTCGACACCGCCATGCGCGCGGCGTGGGAGCGGGGCACGATCCTCGCGGGCGTGAGCGCGGGCTCGATCTGCTGGCACGTCGGCGGTCCGACCGACTCTTTCGGACCGACCCTGCGCCTGGTCACTGACGGACTGGCGCTCCTGCCCTACGGCAACGGCGTGCACTACGACAGCGAGGAGCAGCGGCGCCCCCTGCTCCAGCGGGTTGTCGGCGACGGCTTGCTCCCCACGTCGTACGCCACCGACGACCGCGTCGGCATCCTCTACGAAGGCGACGAGGCCGTGCGCGTCATCGCCGACCTTGAGGTCGACGCCGAGACAGGGCCCGCGGCGTACCAAATCGAGCGGGTGGGCGGCGAGGTCATCGAGAGGCGCCTGACCGTGGGAGAAATCCCGTCGTAGGGCTTGCGGGGCCGGCTCCGGCTGGCCACCATGTGCACATGCGCCTCACGACACTCACCACCCCGCTCGTCGCTCTCGCCGCCTCCGCGGCGCTCGTGCTGTCCGCCTGCGGTGGCGGGGGCGGGTCGGACTCCAGCCAGGCTCAGGCGTTCTGCGACCAGCTCGCCGCGGGCACCGATCCCTTCGAGATCTTCCAGTCAATGCGCGACGACTTCGGCGACCAGACCGAGTGGGCGGCCGCCGCGAAGGAGTGGGCCAAGTCGACCTGCCCCGACCAGCTGGCGAGCAACGAGGTCCTGCGCAACATCATTTCCAACACCGGCGGCGACCCCGACTCCTGATTGAGGCGCGCGCCGACCTCCCCCGATTGCCCGACTCGTCGCACGCGCACTTCCGACGCTGACTCACCAGCCGCCGGATCCTGACGCTCGCGCGTCCGAATGCGACCGTTATCGACGATTTCAGGCAGCCGCCAGCGCCGATAACGGTCGCATTCGGTGATGGGGCGGCGGTGCTGGGCCGGCGGTGCTGGGCCGGCGGTGCTGGGCCGGCTGTGGTGGGTCGTCAGGGGCGGCTGTACGCGCGGATCACCTCGGCCACGATGACGTCGTACTCGGCGTACCACTCCTCGCGACCGCGACGCTGCGCCTCGAGATGCTCAGCCACGGCCTTCCAGGAGCGGGCGCTGTCATCGTCGAGCCAGTAGGAGACGCTGATGCCCTGGCCGGTCTGCTCGTCGCGCACCGATCGGATGCCCAAGAAGCCAGGCTGCTGCGCGGCGAGCACGTCCATAGCCTCGGCCATCTCGGCGTAGCCCTCAGCGGCGGGGTGGCGTACGGAGTGGAAGACAACCGCGACGGCTCCGGGCGGCAGGTCAGGGATCATTCGACGCTGAAGTTGGGCAGGCGCTTGGCGAGCCACCCGGGCAGCCACCAGTTGGCGCGACCGAACATCGACATCACGCTCGGCACGAGCACGAGGCGCACGATGAACGCATCGATGATCACCGCCGACGCGAGCGCGACGCCGAAGAGTTTGATGGTGTCGTTGGGCACGGGCACGAAGGCGAGGAAGACCGAGCTCATGATGAGCGCGGCGGCCACGACGACCTTGCCCGAGCCGGCGAGTCCGTGTCGGACCGCCTCGCGGTTGTCGCCCGTGGCGTGCCAGCCCTCCTGCATGCGGGAGACGAGGAAGACCTCGTAGTCCATGGATAGGCCGAAGAGGATCGCGAAGACCATGATGGGCAGGAAGGGCAGGATCGGCCCCGTCGTGGCGACGCCGATGAGGCTCGCACCCCAGCCCCACTGGAAGACCGCGACGGTGACACCCAGCGCCGCGGCGAAGCTCAGCAGGCTCGTGACGGCAGCGGTGAGCGGGATGAGCAGCGAGCGGAAGAGCAGGAAGAGCGCGATGAAACCGAGGCCGACCACGACGAGGAGGAAGAGCGGCAGCACACTGATGAGGACGTTGGTGAAGTCCTGCGTGACCGCCTGGGTGCCCCCGACGTAGATCGCCGCACCGGTCGGCGCGATGGTCTCGGAGGTCTGCGTGCGCAGGCGATTGAGCAGCGCATTGGTGGCCGGGTCGTCGGGTGCCGTCGTCGGCTGCACCAGAACGCTCGTGACGATGCCGCTCTGGCTGAAGGGACTGTTCTTGCCGCCGATGGTCGCCGTCTTGTAGAGCGGGAGCATGTCGCGATTGGGAATCGTCGATGCGACTCCCTCGGTGGCGGCGAGCGCCTCGACCGTCTTGGTGAGAGCGGTGTCATCGAGGGGCAGCGGCAGCGTGACCGCGACAAAGAACGGGCCGTTGACTCCTGGACCGAAGCCCTTGCTCATGAGGTCGTAGCCGATGCGCGCCGTCGACCCGGGAGCGGCGCTGCCGTTGTCAGGGAATCCCTGCCGGATGGAAAAGGCCGGAATCGCCAGGAGTACGACGAGGCCGAGCGCGAGGAGACCGCTGAGCCAGGGCGCCTTCTGCAGCATGGCGCCGTAGCCGGCCCATCTGCTCTGGTCGAGCGGCTTGGGCTTGGGATGCCTGGCCCAGGGCATGCGCAGGCCGAGCGTGTGCTTGCCCAGCAGGCTCGCGACGGCGGGCAGCAGGATGAGCGCGGCAAGCATGACGACGAAGACGGTCGCCGCGGCGCCGATCGCCAGGCCATAGAAGAAGGTGACTCCGAGGACGAAGAGTCCGAGCAGCGCAATGATCACGGTGCTCCCGGCAAAGAGCACCGCGCGCCCGGCCGTGCGGACCGCCGTAGCGATGGCCTCCTTCGGATCCTTGCCAGCGAGCGTCTCCTGGCGGAAGCGGTTGAGGATGAAGAGTGAGTAGTCGATCCCGACACCGAGCCCGATCATCGACGCGAGTTGCGGCGCGAAGGAGGCGACGTCGAGGAAGCGCGCGATGACGATGATGAGCAGCTGTCCGACGAGCAAGCCCACGACGGCCACGACGATCGGTAGGCCCGCGGCGACGAGGCTGCCGAAGAGGATGATGAGGATGATGATCGCCGCGAGGATGCCGATGCCCTCACTGGATCCGGGGCCGCCCTGCGCTGCGGTGAGGATCTGGCCCGTGGCTCCCACCTGCAGCGTTGGGGTGCTCGCAGCCTGCACGGCGGAGACAAAGGCGTCGGCCTGCTCAGGATTGGCGACCGCCGGGCCAGCGCCGGTGAAGGTCACCGTGGCATAGGCGACCGTGCCGTCCTTGCTGATCGTGGAGGTGGCCTCCTTGGCCGCCCTGTTTGCCTTGAGCAGGTCGAGCAACTGCTGCTGCGCGGCCGGCGGAGTGCCCTCAGGGAAGGTGACATCGGTCGTGCCCTTCTCGAATGCCTCCTTGACCTGCTGGGCAAACTCCGGTGGCGTCCCGGGCGGGAAGTCCGGTGCCGCCGACTCCTTCTTGGGGCACGCCGACCCGTAGTCCTTGCCGTAGGGAGAGGTGATGCACGTGACACCTTGGATCCCCGAGAGTTTCGTGAGAAGCGTGTCGATCTGCCCCTTGACGGCCTCATCCTCAACCGTGCCGGAATTCGGAGACCACACCACGGTCGCCGAGTTGCTGTTGGCGTCCTGCGCCGAGACTTCCTCGAGGAAGTCCTGTGCGAGCGCGGACTGGGTGTTGGGCAGGGAAAACGAGTCGTTCCATTTGCCGTCGAGGGCGAAGGCAGCGAACCCCACGGCCACGACGGCCACGAGCCAGGCGAGGAGGGCAACGACGGGCCGGCGGATCGCCCAGGCGGACAGCGGTCCCATGCAGCCCCCTCGCTCATCTCCAGGATGCGGTCGGGTCAGACGCTACAGCCCCGGGCTACCCTGCAGGCGTGATCCGGCTACGACGCCTCGGCCCCGAGGCGATCGGCTACCAGGACGCCTGGGACCTGCAGCGCGCCATCCACGCTGACGTCGTGGCTGGCACGGCACCCGACACGGTCCTGCTCCTCGAGCATGAGGCCGTCTACACCGCGGGCCGGCGTACCGATCCACTCGACCGACCGGTGGATGGCACGCCCGTCGTCGACGTCGACCGCGGCGGCCGCATCACCTGGCACGGCCCCGGCCAACTCGTGGGCTATCCCATCGTCCGACTGCCCATGCCGCTGGATGTTGTCGGTCACGTGCGCCGACTCGAGGACGCGCTCATCGCCGCGTGCGGTGACCTCGGCCTTGCCACTGCGCGGGTGCCCGGCCGCAGCGGAGTGTGGGTGGCGGCAGACGACCGCGGCCCTGATCGCAAGGTGGCCGCGATCGGGGTGCGCGTGGCACAGGGCGTGACCCAGCACGGCTTCGCACTCAACTGCGACTGCGACCTCGTGGCCTTCGATCGCATCGTCCCGTGCGGCATCCGCGACGCAGGAGTCACCAGCCTCACGGCGGAACTCGGTCGTCGGGTGACCGTCGCAGAAGCCCTCCCCGTCGTCGAGGCCCGCACCCTCGAGGCACTCTCCGGGCAGGTCGTAGGCTCAACCGCGTGACCGAGCGCAAGTTGCTCCGCCTCGAGGTGCGCAACTCCGCCACCCCGATCGAGCGCAAGCCCGAGTGGATCCGCACGCGCCTGCGCACGGGACCCGAATACACCGCGGTGCGCTCCCTGGTGGAGAGCGAAGGCCTCCACACGGTCTGCCAGGAGGCCGGCTGCCCCAACATCTACGAGTGCTGGGAGGACCGCGAGGCGACCTTCCTCATCGGCGGCGAGCAGTGCACGCGGCGGTGCGACTTCTGCCAGATCGACACGGGCAAGCCCGCCGAGCTCGATCGCGACGAGCCGCGTCGCGTTGCCGACTCGGTCCGCACCATGGGGTTGCGCTACGCCACCATCACCGGCGTTGCACGCGACGACTTGCCCGATGGTGGTGCGTGGCTGTACGCCGAGAGCGTGCGACTGGTGGGCGAGATCTGCCCGGTCGAGGTGCTCATCCCCGACTTCAACGGGCGCCCCGATCAGCTTGGGGAGGTCTTCACGGCGGCTCCCGCGGTGCTGGCCCACAATCTCGAGACCGTGCCGCGCGTCTTCAAGCGCGTGCGGCCCGCCTTCGACTACGCGCGGTCCCTCGACGTCATCACCCAGGCGCGCGACGCCGGGCTCGTCACCAAGAGCAACCTGATCCTTGGCCTGGGCGAGACCGACGACGAGGTCGATGAGGCGCTCGTGGACCTCCACGCGGCCGGATGCGACCTCATCACGATCACGCAGTACCTCCGGCCGACCCCTCGTCACCATCCCGTCGAGCGCTGGGTGCCACCGGACGACTTCGTTGCCTGGGCAGACCGCGCGCGGGCCATCGGGTTTGTGGGCGTGATGAGCGGACCGCTGGTGCGATCGAGTTACCGCGCGGGCCGGCTCTACGCCGAGGCCGTGGCCGCACGCGAGGCCGGACGCTCCGCGTGAGCGAGGGCACGGTGGCCGCCGTACACATCTGGCCCTCCGGAGCCGACGTGCCCGAGGCCGTCGAGGAGTTGCAGCTCGACTGGGGTGGCGCGATCGGCGACCGGCACCACGGCGTGACCATGTCCTCGGACGTGCGCCAGAAGGAGGTCTTCGCGCGTGGCACTGAGATCCGCAATCACCGGCAGCTCTCGATCGTCGACCTCGCCGAGCTTGCCGCCATCGCGCGGGGCCTCGGCATCGAGCACCTTGCGCCGGGGACCATCGCGGACAACATCTGCACGGAGGGCCTAACTGACCTGACGTCACTGGCACCGCTCTCCCGGCTGGTGTTTGCCAGCGGAGCCGTGCTCATGACGGGTGGCTTCAACACCCCGTGCACCATCGCCGGTCGCATGGTGGCGGCGCGCTACGGCAGCGCCCCCGAGCACTTCCCCAAGGCGGCCTGGGACCTGCGCGGCATCACCGGCTGGGTCGAGCGCCCCGGGGCGATCAGGCCGGGCGACTCCGTGAGGGTCGTGCCCCCCACGGGCATGTAGGGGCCGATCCCGGGTGGATACCCTTCACGCATGTCCAAGCTGCGCGGTTATCTCAGCTCCCTGAGGGAGAACTTCAAGCTCACGCGCAAGGTCCACCGCTGGGTGGGCCTGGAGATGCTGGGCATCTTCGTGGCCGTGACAGCACTGATCGCCGTACCCGTCGGCTTGATCTTCAACTGGCTCACCGGCCTGCTCATCGGCCTGCCCGTGGGCCTGCTCGCCATGACCTTCTGGTTCAGCCGCCGCGCCATGAACGCCGCCTACTCCCAGATCGAGGGGCAGGCGGGGGCGGCGGTGGCTGTCATCCAGCAGATGCGCGGCAATTGGAGCATCACTCCCGCGGTGGCCGTCACCAAGAACTCCGACATCGTGTCGCGGGTCGTTGGTCGCCCCGGGGTCGTCCTCGTGGGCGAGGGTCCTGCTCAGCGCGTCACGCACCTGCTCGCCAATGAGCGCAAGAAGACAGCGCGCTGGCTGCCCGAGGTGCCGATCTACGAGATTCAGGTCGGCACGGATGCGGATCAACTGTCCGTCGCCAAGGTGCAGCGCGAGCTCAACAGGCTGCCGCGTGCGCTGCGTCCGGCTGAGGTCAACGACGTCCGCCGTCGCCTGGACGCGCTGAGCGCCAAAGACTCCCCCGTGCCGATCCCCAAGGGGCCGCTGCCCAAGGGTGGCAAGATCCCGAAGTCAATGCGGGGCTGACGGACTGATCTCCGCCCGTTATCGACGCTAAGGACGCGCTTGGCGTCGATTTCGGGCGGAGAGTGAGCTCTCGACTAGCGGGACATGCCGATGCTCGTGCGCATGACAACACGGGAGCCCACTGCCAGGTCCTGCAGGCCGCGTCGCTGTGAGTCGTAGACCAACGCCGGGATGACGATGCAGATGAGGGCGGTGCGCACGATGATGCGCCACAGTGAGAGCCGCCCACCCGCCTCCGAGACGACGGCCATCCCGAGGATGCGCTGGCCGAAGCTCGAGCCCGTGAGCCAGGTCAGCACGATGATCTCGACGGCGAAGATGGCGATCGTCGCCAGCGCGTAGTCGCCGCTGCCGTATTCCGCACCGGGCACCAGCCGCGCCAGGAGCAGAGCGACCAGCCAGTCGAGGGCGATGGCTGCGGCTCGACGACCCAGGCCTGCAGGGACTCCCGGGCCGGGTGTGGCTGATGTGGTCACGCCACCACGCTAGGGGCAAGCCCGAAGCGGCTCTCGCTCCCCCCGTAACACGAGCGAAACACGGGGTACACGGTCGGGAAATCCCCCTCGCCTAACTTCCCTGTCGACGGCAACCGCCGTTCGAGGGCTGATCGTGAAGCCCTGAGGCGATCGACGACGCGGGTGACCGCGCAGGAGGTGTCATGTTCAAGAACGCAGATGAGGTCCTGAAGTTCATGAAGGACCAGGATGTCGAATTCGTCGACGTCCGCTTCATCGACCTGCCCGGGGTGATGCAGCACTTCAATGTGCCGGCGACGTCGTACGTCGATGCATTCACCGACGGCCTCATGTTCGACGGCTCGTCGATCCGAGGCTTCCAGGCCATCCACGAGTCCGATATGAAGCTGATGCCGGACCCGACGAGCGCCTTCGTCGATCCCTTCCGCGCGGCCAAGACGCTCGTCATCAACCACTCGATTCTTGACCCCTTCACCGACGAGCCGTACAGCCGCGATCCGCGCGGCATCGCGGCAAAGGCGGAGGCCTACCTCGCCTCGACCGGCATCGCCGACACGGTCTACTTCGGACCGGAGGCGGAGTTCTACATCTTCGATGACGTGCGCTTCGAGACCAAGCAGAACGCCGGCTACTACTTCCTCGACTCCATCGAGGGTGCCTGGAATACCGGCCGTGAGGAGGATGGCGGCAACCTCGGCTACAAGACGCGCTACAAGGGCGGCTACTTCCCCGTGCCTCCCGTCGACCACTTCGCGGACTTGCGCGACGAGATGGTGCAGGCCCTGACCCAGGTCGGACTCACTGTCGAGCGCGCGCACCACGAGGTGGGCACCGGCGGCCAGGCGGAAATCAACTACCGCTTCAACACCCTGCAGAAGGCCGCGGACGAGGTGATGCTCTTCAAGTACATCATCAAGAACGTCGCGTGGGTCAACGGCAAGTCGGTGACCTTCATGCCGAAGCCGCTCTTCGGTGACAACGGCTCGGGCATGCACTGCCACCAGTCGCTGTGGAAGGACGGCGAGCCGCTCTTCTACGACGAGCGGGGGTACGGCGGTCTGTCGGACATAGCTCGGTGGTACATCGGCGGCCTGCTCAAGCACGCACCGTCGCTGCTGGCCTTCACGAACCCGACGGTCAACTCCTACCACCGACTCGTGCCGGGATTCGAGGCTCCCGTGAACCTGGTCTACTCGGCGCGCAACCGCTCCGCCTGCATCCGCATCCCGGTGACGGGCACGAGCCCCAAGGCCAAGCGCATCGAGTTCCGGGTGCCCGACCCCTCGAGCAACCCGTATCTCGCCTTCTCGGCCATGTTGCTTGCCGGTCTCGACGGGGTCAAGAACAAGATCGAGCCGCCAGCTCCTGTCGACAAGGATCTCTACGAACTGCCCCCCGATGAGCTCGCCGACATCGCCCAGGTCCCCGGGTCGCTTCCGGAGGTGCTGGACGCACTCGAGGCTGACAACGACTACCTGCAGGCAGGCGGGGTCTTCCCGGCCGATCTCATCGAGACCTGGGTCGACTACAAGCGCGCCAACGAGGTGGATCCCATCCGGTTGCGTCCGCACCCGCACGAGTTCGAGCTCTACTACGACATCTGAGGAAACGCAGGGACCTTGCGCTGCATCGCCTCGCGCGCAGGAGCAGAGGGTGGCCGTTCGCGGCCACCCTCTGTCTGTGTGGGGTGAGGTCCCGGCCGCGCTACCGCGCTGCGCCAACGAGCTGCGCCAATGAGCTGCGCCAACGAGCCGCGTCACCGGGCCGCGTCACCGGGCCGCGCCACCGGGCCTTCGGCGCAGGCTTGGCCGAGCAATCAAGACTTCTTTGCCTGCGCAAGTCGTGATCTCTTGCCTAAACGTTCGCCGCGCCCGCTTCCTGCTGGAGTCTTGCACTATTCGGGACAACGGCGGGCGATAGTGCAACTCAGCGGGATGAAGCGAGGCTTCGTCCCGGTGAGCCGGGTGCAGGCGGCGACCCCGTGGCTGTGCCGGGTGCAGGAGGCGGGCGTGCCGGGTGCAGGCGGCGACCCCGTGGCTGTGCCGGTCGCGGGTGGACCGCGCCGGACTGGATAGGGTGCCGGGGTGGCTGAACGGCTCATCGTCCACATCGGGCCCCGCAAGACCGGGACGACGTATCTCCAGCGCGTGATGCAGCAGTTGTCGCCGGAGCTCAAGACCCACGGTGTCCTCTATCCCATCGACTACCGGGACAAGGAGGACTACAACCACGTCGGGGCAGTCACCGACCTCACGCACAATGAGGAGAGCAAGGAGTCCAATCGCTGGACGGGGAAAGACGGGTCTGGCTGGGCAGGGTTGGCGTCCAGCATCGCGTCCTGGGATGGGACCGCGATCATCTCGGCGGAGATGATCGGGGGCCTGCGCCCGGCCGCTGCGAGGCGCATGCTGGACGGGCTCGACTTCCAGCAGGTCGATGTCGTCATCACGCTGCGCGACCTGGGGCGGATCCTGCCGTCCTCCTGGCAGCAGCATGTGCGCAACACGCACACCCAGAGCTACCGTCACTACCTCAAGCGGCGCAGTCGCGAGCGCGGTGCTGCCGCCCCGGTCGAACGCCAGGAGGAGTGGGACACCCAGCGGCATCAGACGTTCTGGCGCTCCTACGCCTACGGCGCACTCGTGCGGCGCTGGCAGGGCCTGGTCGGCGCCGACCGCGTCACGGCTGTGACCCTGCCACCGGCGGGTGCGCCGTCAAGCCTGCTGTGGGACAGATTCCGAGAGGCGCTGGACGTCGACGCTCTGCCCGCTGTCGCTCCTCAGCTTCCCGCCTTCATCGCCAATGTGGGATCCAGCGAGGTCGAGGCGGTCTTCTTGCACGCGCTCAACGTCGAGGCGAAGCGTCGTCAATGGAACCGCAAGACAGCCAATGAACTGCAGCAGAGGCTCCTGGCGACAGGGATGCTGGAGCGTCCCGAGCGCGGTGCACCCCTGCTGCTACCTCCGAAGTTCCTGCCACGGGTGCAGAAGTGGGCCGCGGCGGATATCGAGGACCTTCGCACCACGGGGGTCACCATCTACGGCGATGTCGATGACTTGGTCGTGCCTGATTCCGCTGCCGCGCGCAGCCGCGTGCGCATGGATCAACTCGCGGCGACGGGAGCGTTTGCGACGGCCAACGCCATGGCCTACGAGGCAGCGCTCATTCGCGCACGCCAGTCACGCGAAGCGGCGTTCAGCCTTCCCGGACGCCTCGCTCGTCGAATCCGGGATCGCCTGCTCGGGCGCCGCCACTGATCTTGCGTGCGGCCGCCACCGCGATGACGATGCCGATCAGCGCCACGGCTCCCCAGAAGAGGTTGAGAGCGAACTGCGGCCACGCGACCTTGTAGAGCGAGTAGGCGGCCAGGCCGATCGCTCCGACGAGATTGAGCACGTGGTACGTCGGACTGCGGGCATCGAGTTTGCGCGTGGCCACAAGGGCGTAGGCCCCGACGAGGAGGACCGTGCAGGTCCAGCCGATGACTTCCCAGACAACCGTCACCCCCGCACCCTAGGGCACCCTAGGGGCTGGCGACGTGGACGGACTGGCGACATAACTGCCACAGAGCCGCCACATCCTGGAGTTCCGTCGCCTCGGCGCCGACGGACACGCGTACCAACCAGCGGCCCTCCACCTGCGCCGGGGTGACAAAGGCCCGGCCCGTCGCATTGATCCGCTCGGCCCACTCCTGCTGGTGGCGGTCGAGCGCTGCCGGATCGGTCACTCCCGCGGGATGGTGGCGCAGGCAGACGGTCTGCAGCGCCACCGGCGCGCACACCTCCCACTCGCCGTCGGCGTCGGCGGCTTGCGCAAGCCACTGAGCATTCGCCAGGTCGCGGCGCAGTCGCGCGCGGATGGCCTCGGCACCCGCAAGGCGCAGGTGGAACCACAGCTTCATGGCCCGGAAGCGTCGGCCGAGAGGGATCCCCCAATCCTTGTACTGCGTGACCTCTCCGTCACTGGCGGCGCGCAGGTAGGAGGGATTCGTCGAGAAGACACGGATGAGCAGTTCTACGTCGCGCACGTAGAGCAGTGAACAGTCGAGGATCGTGCCCATCCACTTGTGAGGATTCCAGCCAAAGGAGTCCGCACCCTCGACACCGGTGAAGAGCGTGCGGCACTCGGGCAGCAGCATTGCCGAACCAGCCATGGCCGCATCCACGTGCACCCACGCACCGTGTGCCGAGGCCACCTCGGTGATGGACATCACGTCGTCGAAGGCGGTCGTGCCCGTGGTGCCCAGTGAGGCCACCACCGCAGCGGGCCGACGGCCGGCAGCGACATCGTCCGCCATCATGTGACGGAGCGCAGTGACGTCCATGGCGTAGGTGACCGAGTCGACGGGCACCAGGCGCAGGTTGTCTCGACCGAAGCCGGCCAGCAGCACGCCCTTGGCAACAGACGAGTGCGCCTGCGTCGACGCGTAGACGGTCAAGGGAGCTGACTCCGCCTGGAGACCCCCGCGATCCTCCGATATCGCCGTGGCCCGCTCACGGGCGGCTAGCAACGCGACCAGGCAGGCGGTCGACGCCGTGTCATGGATCGCCCCATGCCATGCGTCCGTCAGGCCGCAGAGCTCCCGCAGCCAGTCGGTGACCACCTCCTCCATCTCCGTGAGCGCGGGTGCGGACTGCCAGGTGATGCCCAGGGCGCCGAGACCGCTGGCGGCCATGTCGCCGAGCACCGACTCGAGCGATGCATTGCTCGGAAACCACGCGAAGTAGCCCGGAGCCTGGGTCTGCGTGACTCCGGGCACGACCACGTCGCGCAGATCCTGCAGGACGTCCTCGAACGGCTCCGGCGCCTCCGGGGGTGGCGCACCCAGCGCGTCCCTCACCCACCCGGGCGCGACTTCGCTGCGGACGGGACGCTGCGTCACGGTGGCGCGATAGTCCGCTATCCAGTCAATGAGCTGATGGGCGGCGACGCGGAACTCCTCGGGTGTCACGGTCCACACCCTAGGCATCATTCGTAGAAGACGCGCTCGACGACCCCGCGGGCTCGCCGCGTCGCTCGCCGGTAGTCCTCGAGCAGATCCGCGGGCTGACGGTTGCCGAGGAGATGAGCGACGGTCGCCAGGCTCGGGCCAGACGTCGGCACGGAGTCGGAGGCGCGTCCGGTCGCCAGGGTGATCGCATTGCGCACTCTCGTGGCGAGGAGCCAGGATGCGCGCAGGGTGTCCGCGTCCGCCTCGTCGAGAAGCCCCGCAGCGACCGCCCCGTCGAGTGCGGCCAGGGTTGAGGTCGTCCGGAGGCCGGGGGTCTGCGCGGCATGGCGCAACTGCAGGAGTTGGGCGACCCACTCGACGTCGGCGAGGCCACCGCGCCCCTGCTTGAGGTGCATGCTCGGGTCAGCCCCGCGGGGGAGTCGCTCGGACTCCATACGTGCCTTAAGGCGTCGCATCTCGCGCGTGTCCGCGTCGCCGATGCCCGCCGCGGGCCAACGCAAAGGGTCGATCATCTCCATGAACCCCTCGCACACCTCGGCGTCACCGGCGCAGGGGCGCGCGCGCAGGAGCGCCTGTGCCTCCCACGCCGCAGACCAGCGCTCGTAGTAGGCGCGATATGACTCAAGCGACCTCACGAGAGGCCCCTGTCGACCCTCAGGACGCAGATCGGCGTCGATCTCCAGGGGCGGATCGGGCGACGGCGCCATAAGCAGGCGCCGCAGGTCGTTGGCCACCGCGAAGGCGGCGTCGGAGGCCTCCTGCTCGTCGGCATCCGGCAGCGGCTGGTGGACGAACATCAGGTCGGCATCCGAGGAATAGCCGAGTTCGCGGCCACCGAATCGGCCCATGGCGATCAGGGCCACGCGAGTGGGGAGCCGGCCATCGGGACGTGAAACTGCGACATTGCGCTCGGCCACCTCGAGGGCACCGATCAACGTGGCCTCGGTCACGTCGCTGAGCCCGGTCATGACTGCTCGGTCATCGATCAGGCCGAGTACGTCGCAGGCGGCGATGCGAAAGAGCTCACGCCGTCGCAGCGCCCTCAAGGCGCTCACGGCCGACTCGGCATCGTCGTGGCGAGCGACCGCGGCCCGCGCCTCGACGACGAGGGCCTCAAGGCTCCTCGGCATCAACTCGCGATCCTCCGCAAGGAGCGCCACGGCATCAGGAGAGCGCAACAGCAGGTCCGTAGCGAATCGGCTCGATGACAGGATCGTGGCCATCCGTTCGGCAGCGAGGGACTCATCGCGCAGGAGTCGCAGGTACCACGGCGTGGATCCCAGGTCGTCGCTCATGCGCCGGAAGCCGAGCAGGGCGGCGTCCGGATCCGGGCCATCCGCGAACCAACCCAGGAGCACCGGCAGGAGGGTGCGCTGGATCGCGGCACGCCGCGAGACACCGGAGGTCAGTGCCTCCAGGTGGCGCAGGGCACCCGAGGGGTCGGCGTAGCCAAGGGCTGCCAGCCGCTCTCCGGCGGCCTCGGGACTCAGCCGGGCGTCGCCCGGGTCCAGCCGAGCCACGGCCTGCAGCAGCGGTCGATAGAAGAGCTTCTCGTGGATGCGACGCACCTCTCGGGCGTGTCGACGCCACTCGGCCGTGAGTTCCGCGACCGGATCAGCCCGCATGCCCAGCGATCGCCCGATGCGTCGCAGGGACGCATCGTCGTCGGGGACGATGTGCGAACGACGCAGCTCGTGGAGCTGGATGCGATGCTCCAGGGTGCGCAGGAAACGGTACGCCGCTCCCAGGGTGGCGCCGTCCTCCCGACCGACGTAGCCCCATGTCGACAGGGCCTCGAGGGCGATGAGCGTCGCCGGACTGCGCAGCATGACGTCGCTGCGCCCGTGCACGAGCTGCAGGAGCTGGACTGAGAACTCCACGTCGCGCAGGCCACCTCGTCCGAGTTTGAGCTGACGATCGGCCTCGCGCGCGGGGATGTGGTCCTCGACCCGCTGCCTCATCCTTTGAACGTCGGCGACGAAGTCGGATCCGTCAGCGGCGGTCCACACGAAGGGCGAGACAGCATCGACGTAGGCCTCCCCCAAGGCCCTGTCCCCCGCTGCCGGGCGCGCCTTGAGCAGGGCCTGGAACTCCCACGTCTTTGCCCAGCGCTCGTAGTAGCCGACGTGCGAGGCGAGCGTGCGCACCAGGGCTCCCTGCTTGCCCTCCGGGCGCAGCGCCGCATCGACCTGCCACAGCGAACCTTCGGCTGTCGCTTCCCCGCACACCCGCATGACGCCGGCAGCGAGACGCTGGCCCGTGCGCAGGGCGGCTTCCTCGTCGCCGCCATCGACAGGCTCGGCCACGAAGATCACATCCACGTCACTGACGTAGTTGAGCTCGCGACCACCGCACTTGCCCATGGCGATGACCGCGAGCCGGCACGGTGCGGCATCGGCAGGGAGCTCGGCGCGCGCGATGGCGAGCCCAGCCTCCAGCGCGGCGTCAGCGAGATCGGCCAACTCCTCGGCAATGTCGTCGATCCGGGCTGAGTGCACGAGGTCGCGAGCAACTGTCGTGAGCAGCTCGTCGCGGTAGGCGATGCGCAGGGCGTCGGCGGCACTCGAGGCGCTGGCGGTTGGCTCCGCTGCACGCGGGTCTGCACCCACGGCGAGCAAGAGTGTCTCCCTGCGCTCGGCTCGCGCGGGCGCGCGCACAGAGACCTCCCTGAGCAGCGCGAGGGACCGCGGGTGCCGCACGAGATGATCGGCGAGGGCCGTCGACATGCCCACGGTGGCAGCGACGGCGGCGAACCACTCCTCGTCCTGGGCTATGGCCGCGATGTCGGCGCCGGCACCGTCGAGACGGTGCAGTGCACGCAGCGCCTGATCGGGATCGGCCGCGGAGGTGAGGGCGTCGGCGAACGCCTCGGGATCGGGCAGGGACATCTCCGCGAGGAGGCGGGCGGCGTCGGCGGGGTCAGCGAATCCCCGGCGCGCCAGATGCGCCGCCAGGCTCGAGGATCGCTGGTCGCTCACGGGGCGTCACTCATCGCCGGCATGTCGGGCGCCTAGAGGGTCGGGAGGTAGCGCTCGAGCTCCCAGGCGTTGACCTGGCGTCGATACTCCTCCCATTCCGCCTGCTTGTTGCGCAGGAAGAAATCAAAGACATGCTCGCCCAGCGCCTCGGCAACCAGTTCCGAGCGTTCCATGGCCTGGATCGCCTGGTTCAGGCTGCTCGGCAGCGGCTCCATTCCCATCGCGCGCCGCTCCGCGGGTGTCAGGGACCAGACGTCGTCCTCCGCTCCGGGCGGCAGCTCGTATCCCCCCTCGATGCCCCTGAGCCCCGCGGCGAGGATGACGGCGAAAGCCAGGTAGGGGTTGCAGGCACTATCCAGGGATCGGAACTCCACGCGCGTGGAGTTGCCCTTGGTCGGCTTGTACATCGGCACCCGCACAAGCGCCGACCTGTTGTTATGGCCCCAGCAGACCATGGCCGGTGCCTCGGCGCCCCCCGCTAGCCGCTTGTAGGAGTTGACCCACTGATTGGTCACGGCGGTGAGCTCGGGGGCATGGCGCAGCACCCCGGCGATGAAGCACCTCGCGACCTGCGAGAGCTGGTACGGCGCCCCGGGCTCGTAGAACGCGTTGCGGTCGCCTTCGAAGAGCGACAGGTGGGTGTGCATGCCGGAGCCGGGTGCGTCGCGGAATGGCTTGGGCATGAAGGTGGCGTAGACACCCTGCTCGAGCGCGACCTCCTTGACCACTGTGCGGAAGGTCATCAGGTTGTCGGCCGTGGTGAGCGCATCGGCGTACCTCAGGTCG
>VGBQ01000013.1 GCA_016870425.1 Actinomycetota bacterium
TGTCTCGTTGCGCGAGGACTCACTCGCCGCCTGGCGACCGCGGGGGCTCGCGACCGGGTTGATAGCCGGGACGGGTGGCGCAGTGGCGGTGCTCCTCGTCCCCGATCTTGTGCTCGCTCCCGCCTGGATTGCACTGGCCTGGTGCGCCGCGGCGATCACTCGCACCGACCTTGCCCGCCATCGCATCCCCGACGTCCTCAACCTCGCCGCCATCGGGTCGGGCGCACTGCTGCTGCTCATCCCCTGGGATGGGGCTGCCTACGGCAGGGCCTGGCTGGCAGCCCTCGCGGTGACGGCAGCGCTCTTCGTGCTCGCACTCCTGGGGCCGAGCGGCCTGGGCATGGGTGACGTGAAGTTGGCGCCCGCGCTCGGGCTCTACCTCGGCTACCTGGGCTGGGGTGCCGTGCTCGTCGGCGTGGTGGCTGGATTCGTCCTCGGCGCCCTGGCGGCTGTAGCCGTGCTGGTGCGGGCCGCCCTCGCCCGCCAGTCCGTGTCCGGGGCCTTGCGCACTGCGCTGCCCTTCGGGCCCTTCCTGCTGTTGGGCACCCTCGTGGGGCTCGCCTCGGCATGAGGTCGGGATGAGGTCGGGATGAGGTCTGAGAGGATTCGCCCATGGTGCGATGGCTCACGGCAGGGGAATCCCATGGTGCTGCGCTCGTCGCCATCATCGAGGGGCTGCCCGCTGGCATCGAGGTGACCACCGCAGAGATCGGCGAGGACCTGCGTCGCCGACGTCTCGGCGCTGGCCGCGGGGCGCGGATGGCCTTCGAGCAGGACGAGGTGCGCGTCCTCGGCGGCGTGCGCCATGGTCGGACGCTCGGGTCCCCGATCGCGATCGAGGTGGGCAACAGCGAGTGGCCGAAATGGCAGTCCGTCATGTCCGCCGATCCGGTCGATGAGGCCGAGCTCGCCTCCCTCGCCCGCAATGCCCCTCTCACACGTCCCAGGCCCGGGCACGCGGACCTGGTCGGCATGCAGAAGTACGGATTCGACGACGCCCGGCCCATCCTCGAGCGTGCGAGTGCGCGGGAGACGGCGGCACGTGTCGCCCTCGGCGCCGTGGCTCGCGCCTTCCTGAGACAGGTCGGCGACATCGAGGTGGTCAGCCACGTCGTGCGCATCGGCAGCGCCGTGGCAGAGCCCGAATCCGTGCCCCAGCCCGCGGACCGGGCCCACATCGACGATGACCCGGTGCGCGCGCTCGATGCGTCAGCCAGTGCACGCATGCAGGAGGAGATCGCCGCAGCACATCGCGAGGGCGACACCCTCGGCGGTGTCGTCGAGGTGGTGGTCCACGGCCTCCCACCCGGCCTCGGAAGCCATGTTCACTGGGATCGCCGCATCGACGCGAGGCTGGCGGCCGGGCTCATGGGAATCCAGGCCATTAAGGGCGTCGAGGTCGGCGACGGCTTCGACCTGGCCGCTCGGCGCGGATCCCAGGCGCAGGACGAGATCGTCGCCGAGGGCGACCGTCTCACGCGCACCTCAGGGCGGTCGGGTGGCACCGAGGGCGGCATGACGACGGGCGACACCTTGCGCGTGCGGGCGGCAATGAAGCCGATCTCCACCATCCCCCGAGCGCTCCAGACTGTCGATGTCGCGACCGGGGAGGCGGCCAAGGCCATCAACCAGCGGTCCGATGTCTGCGCCGTGCCCGCGGCGGGAGTGGTGGCCGAGGCGATGGTCGCCCTGGTGCTGGCCGAGGCCATCATGGAGAAGTTCGGCGGCGACTCCGTGGACGAGACGCGCCGCAACCTGCGCTCCTATCTCGACCACCTGGCCTTCTCGTGACCACGGTGGTGCTCGTGGGCGCCCCCGGTGCGGGCAAGTCCACGGTGGGCCGGCGCCTCGCGCGCCGCTGGGGCGTGGGCTTCCGCGACAGCGACCAGCTCGTGGAGGCAGAGGCGGGCACGACCGTGGCGGACATCTTCGTCGATGAGGGCGAGTCGGCCTTCCGGTCACGCGAGCGCGAGGTGATTGCCCGAGCCCTGGACCACCCGGACGGCGTTCTCGCTCTCGGCGGTGGCGCCGTGCTCGATGCCACGACCCGCGCACGGCTGGTCGGTGTGCCATGCGTCTGGCTGAGGGTGGGTGTCGCGGATGCGGCCCGGCGGGTCGGCCTCAACACCAGCAGACCCCTGCTGCTCGGCAACGTCCGCGGCACCCTCATGACTCTCCTCGATGAGCGCACGCCTCTCTACGAGGAGGTCGCCACCTGGAGCATCGACACGGACGGACGCACGATCGACGAGGTAGTCGAAGCCGTTGCTGTCGCTGTGGAGGCGTCATGACGGACAACGCCATCACCCGGATCCCGGTCAGGGCTGAGAGGCCCTACGACGTCGTCGTGGGGCACGGCTTGCTGGGGGAGTTGCGTGGTCTGCTGGGCCAGGATTGCCGCCGAGTCGCCATCATCGCCCCTGCGGCCCTCGCCACGACCGCGGAGGCCGTGCGCGAGGATCTCGTGTCGGAGGGCCTGGAGGCGATCGCGCTAGAGGTGCCCGATGGCGAGGCCGCGAAGACGCCCGATGTCGCCGCCTTCTGCTGGTCCATTCTGGGGCAGGCCGGCTTCACGCGTACGGACACGATCGTCGCGATCGGCGGCGGGTCGACGACGGACCTCGCCGGCTTCGTTGCCGCAACATGGCTGCGCGGCGTACGCGTCGTGCATGTCCCGACCACGGTCCTGGGCATGGTCGACGCGGCTGTGGGAGGCAAAACCGGCATCAACATCGAAGCGGGCAAGAACCTCGTCGGGTCCTTCCACGAGCCGGCTGGAGTCCTGTGCGACCTCACCGCTCTCGAGACGCTCGCCCCCCACGACCTCGTCGCCGGGCTGGCCGAGTCGGTGAAGTGCGGCCTCGTATGCGATCCGGCCATCCTCGACCTCGTGCTTGCGGATCCCCAGGACGCTGTACGGCCGGACTCCGACCGGCTGCGCGAGATCATCGAGCGCTCCATCCGCGTGAAGGCGGACGTGGTCGCATCTGATCTGCGCGAGTCGATCGGAGGGCCGCTCGGACGCGAGGTGCTCAACTACGGTCACACACTCGGGCATGCCATCGAGCGCGTGGAGGACTACCGGTGGCGGCACGGTGCGGCGATCAGCGTGGGCATGGTCTACGTCGCAGAGTTGGCGAGGCTGGCGGGGCGCCTCGATGACTCCACGGTCGACCTGCACAGGCAGGCGCTGGGTGCGCTCGGCCTGCCGACGACGTATTCCGGCGGTCGATGGGATCGCATCCATGCGGCCATGCGCGTCGACAAGAAGGCACGCGGCGACATGCTGCGCTTCGTCATCCTCGACGGCGTGGCTCGGCCAGCCATACTCGAAGGGCCCGACCCCGCCCTGCTGGCGGCGGCTTACGCGGAGGTGACGACGTGACTGGTCGACGCGTGCTTGTCCTCAATGGGCCCAATCTGGGCCGGCTGGGCGTCCGGGAGCCGGAGATCTACGGTCACACCACGCACGAGGAGTTGGCGCGTGCGTGCGGCGACTGGGGAGCCGAACTCGGCCTGGACGTCGAGGTCCGCCAGACGGACTCGGAGGCCGAGCTCGTCGGGTGGCTGCACGAGGCCGCGGATGCACGCATCCCGGTGGTGCTCAATGCGGGGGCTTTCACTCACTATTCCTATGCCCTGCGCGACGCGTTGGCGCAGGTGCCAGCGACGACAGTCGAGGTCCACCTGTCCAACCCCGCTGCTCGCGAGGAATTCCGGCACACCTCGGTGATCGCCTCCGTCGTGACGGGCTCGATCAGCGGCTTCGGCGTCGACTCCTACGCGCTGGCGCTGCGCGCGATCGCAGGGCGGGATGCCTGAGGTTCACGCGCGTCGGCGCGCTCAGGCCTGGGCGCGGGCCCTGGACGCCTGCCCCGAGGCCACCGCGCTTCTCGTCACGTCGCTGGCCAATGTCCGCTACCTCACGGGTTTCACGGGCAGCAACGGCGTGCTCCTCCTCAGCGAGGATGCGGCACTGCTCGGCACGGATGGCAGGTACGCCGTCCAGGTCGTCGAGCAGTCCCCCGACCTCTCCGTGCACCTTGACCGGGCCACCCTCCCCGCTGTGACGTCGGTATGGCACTCCGGGGGCGGAGGCGTGCTCGCTGTGGAGTCCGAACACCTCAGCGTGAGTGATCTGCGCGCACTCGAGCGCGTCATCGGGGCATCCCCGCGAGAGACAACGGGCGTCGTCGAGGCGTGCCGCATGCACAAGGATGCCAGCGAGATCGCACTCATCGATCGTGCCTGCACGATCAGCGACGAGGCACTCCAGGCAATCCTGCCGCGCATTCATGCTGGCGTCACCGAGCGCGAGGTCGCCCGCTGGCTGGAGGCGCAGATCTTCGCCCTCGGCGCGGACGAGCTGTCCTTCGAGACCATCGTGGCCGCTGGCCCGAATTCCGCCAAGCCTCATCACGAGCCGTCACCTCGGCCCGTCGAGGAGGGCGAGTTCCTGCTCATTGACTTCGGCGCCGCCGTCGGCGGCTACCACGCCGACGAAACGCGGACCTTCGTGATCGGCGAGCCGGCGGACTGGCAGCGCGAGATCCATGCCGTCGTGGCACGCGCCCAGGAGGCCGGACGCGCGACGGCCCGCGCCGACGCGGACCTGCGGTCCGTCGATGCCGCTGCCCGCTCCGTCATCGCCGAGGCTGGCTACGCCGAATTCTTCGATCACGGCCTCGGGCACGGCGTAGGCATCGAGATCCACGAGGCGCCGTTCCTCGGCCCACGTGCCACAGGTAGGCTCCCGGCCGGTTCACCGGTGACCATCGAGCCCGGCATCTACCTCCCCGGCAGGGGAGGGGTGCGCATCGAGGACACCATCTTAGTAGCCGAGGGTCCCAGCAGATCCCTGACGACGTCGCCCCGCGACCTCGTGGTGCTGGGCTGATGGGGAGGACGACGGCAGATGGCAACGACGAACGACCTCAAGAACGGACTGGTGCTCAACCTGGACGGCCAACTGTGGGCCGTCGTGGAGTTCCAGCACGTCAAGCCGGGCAAGGGCGGTGCCTTCGTCCGGACAAAGCTCAAGAACGTGCTCTCGGGCAAGGTGGTCGACAAGACCTTCAACGCCGGGGTCAAGGTGGAGACGGCCAATGTCGACAAGCGCGACATGCAGTACCTCTACCGCGACGGTGACGACTGGGTCTTCATGGACACCTCGACGTACGACCAGGTGAACATCCCCAATGCCGTCGTCGGCGACAACTCACGGTGGATGCTCGAGAACCAGGAGTGCATCGTCGCGATGCACGAGGGCAATGCGCTCTACGTCGAGCTGCCCGCCGCGGTCGAGTTGACGATCTCCTACACCGAGCCCGGGCTCCAGGGGGATCGCTCGACGGGCGGCACCAAGCCGGCGACGCTCGAGACGGGCGCGGAGATCCAGGTGCCGCTCTTCATCGAGTCCGACACCCGCGTCAAGGTGGACACGCGCGACGGCTCCTATCTCGGTCGCGTCACCTGACGTGTCCGCTCGCCACAAGGCACGCAAGCGCGCGCTGGATGTCCTCTTCCAGGCCGATCTGCGCGATGTCGATCCGTTGACCGTCCTCGCTGATGCGCAGAGGCTGCGCTCGGATGAGGGCGACGTGCCGCTCAATCCTTACGTCGCACAGCTGGTCGAGGGGGTCACCTCGCATCGCGCCCGCATTGATGAGCTTCTCTCGACGTACTCCCTGGGCTGGACCCTCGAGCGCATGCCGGGGGTTGACCGGTCAATTCTGCGGCTCGGGGCCTACGAGGTCCTGTGGGGCGACGTGCCGGAGGCCGTCGCGCTGGATGAGGCGGTCGCGCTGGCCCGGGAGCTCTCCACCGACGACTCGCCGGCCTTCGTAAACGGCCTGCTGGCTCGAATCGCGGGGCAGAGGTCCACACTGGACCTTGAGGCCTAAGGCAAGGTCGCTCGCGTAGGAGGCGGTTCGATGAGGTGGGTGCCGGTGGCAGCCGGCGCAGGTGTCCTGGCGGGAGCGGTCTTGGGCGCTGCGCTCGTGGCGCCCGCGATCGCGGCACGCGACGAGGCCGATCCTCGGGCCGCGCAGCGCATCTTCTCGTGCGTCACCAATGCGACAGGGGAGTTGCGCATCGTCAACGCCGACGACACGTGCGCCCGCGGCGAGCAGCGCCTGGTGTGGAACCAGCGGGGCATCCCCGGGCCCCGGGGAGACGAGGGGCCGGAGGGCCCCCAGGGCATTCAAGGTCGCCCGGGAGCGCAGGGGCCCCAGGGAGCCACCGGCGCGACCGGTGCGACGGGTGCCACCGGTCCGCAGGGGGCTCAAGGGCCGAAGGGGCTGCCGGGTGACGTAGGCAACCCTGGACCCGAAGGCCCCCGAGGCGAGAGAGGTCCCAGCGATGGCTACGTCGTGAGCCTGGTGGACGACACGTTCTCGCAGGAGCCCGTCGTCGTCGCCCGGCTCGTCCTTCCGGCCGGCACCTACCTGGTCGACGCGGCGGCGTACCTCTCCCTCGACCGCAGTGGCGGTCCCTTCGACACGGTGTCGTGCGGACTGGATACACCCGGATCGACCTTTGCCTCCCTCACCGCATTCGGTCAGGTGAGCTTCCCCCTGGCCGCCAGCGTGGAGATCCCCGAGCCGGAGGGGGAGATCACCGTCGAGTGCGTCAAGGGCCAGGCAGGCTCGGTTCGCGCCAGCGGCACGCTCACCGCGGTGAGGGCGGGAACGCTGCACACCCAGTAGGTCATGGAGTGCCCCGGGTGGGATTCGAACCCACACTGGACGGTGTTTGAGACCGCTTCCTCTGCCGGTTGGGATACCGGGGCCCAGGCCTCAGGGTACTCACGTTCGCCTAGGCTGCCGACGTGACGCAGGCACGACCGAGCATCGTGGTGGCCGAGGACGAAGCCGTCATCCGCATGGATCTTGTCGAGTTGCTCCGCGAGGAGGGCTATCCCGTTGTCGGGCAGGCCGCCGATGGCGAGACGGCTGTGGCCGAGATCCTGGGTCGCGGCCCGGATGTCGCGCTCGTCGACATTGCCATGCCCGGGCTCGATGGCATCGAGGTCACTCGGCGCGTGAGTGAGCGCACCGCTGTCGTGGTCGTGACGGCGTTCGGGCAGCGCGAGCGAGTCGCGCAGGCCCGCGATGCGGGGGCGATGGGCTACCTCATCAAGCCGGTGGGCCGAGACGATCTGATGCCGGCGATCGAGATGGCATGGTCGGGATGGCTCACCCTGCGCGATGTCCGAGGGATCGCCGTGGAGTCGGCCGCTGCAGCGGAGCGCGCCGAGCAACGCCTCGCCGATCGCAGAGACGTCGAGCGTGCCAAGGGCGTCGTGGCCGAGCGGCTCGGCATGGGCGAGGAGGAGGCCTACCGCTGGCTGCGCCAGGCGGCAATGGATGCTCGGCTCCCGCTCGTGGACGTCGCCCGGGAGGTCATCGCCACGCGGGTCGCGGAGCACCACCCGCCCAGCGGAGACGGCCCCAAGGTCACGAATCGGTAACGGGCCGTGTCACGGTTTCCTAACCATCGGATGACGATCGCCGGGGGCGATAGCGACGGACGGGCGTTCCCGCGGTAGGTTCGTCTCACCAGCACGGCGGGCCGCGCGTTCGCGACCCGCTACCCCTTAAGGAGAAATTGATGATCCGACGCAGCCCGATTGCGGGGGCAGTCGTGGTCCTCGGCGCCGCGAGCCTTGTGCTCGCCGCGTGCGGTGGCAGCAGCAGCACTTCGGAGTCCTCGAGCGCCGCACCGGCCTCGAGCTCCGCAGCGCCCGCTCCGTCATCGTCGTCCGCCGAGCCCGCACCCTCGTCAGACTGCAAGAACACCCAGCTCAAGATCGGCACGCTGCTGCCGGCGACGGGCAGCCTCGCCTACCTCGGCCCGCCCGAGTTCGCAGGCGTTGACCTCGCCGTCAAGGAGATCGACGCCGACGGTGGAGTCCTCGGTCAGCCCGTGGTCAACGAGTACGGCGACTCCGGCGACACCGAGACCGACATCGCATCGCAGACCGTCGACTCGCACCTTCAGAAGGGCGTGCAGGCGATCATCGGCGCTGCGTCTTCCGGTGTGACCTTCACGGTCATCGACAAGATCACCAGCAACGGCGTGCTTCAGATCTCGCCGGCCAACACCGCTCCCTCGCTCACGGACTACCCGGACAACGGCCTGTACTTCCGTACCGCGCCGTCCGACGCCCTCCAGGGCGCCGTCCAGGCCTCCAACGCGATCGACAACGGGTTCACCACGGGCGCCTCGATCGCCCGCAAGGATCCCTACGGTGAGGGCCTGCAGAATGCCTTCGTTGCGGAGTTCGAGGCGGGCGGTGGCACTGTCACCGAGGCCCTGACCTACGACCCCACCGCCGCGTCCTTCGAGGCCGAGGTGGCCAAGATCGCCGCGACGAACCCCGAGTTCGTGCAGGTCGTCGGCTTCGATGAGAGCACCAAGCTCATCCAGGAGATGATCAAGCAGGGCATCGGCCCGCAGGACGTCCAGATCTACCTCGCCGACGGCAACCTGTCGACGACGGCGTTCAAGGACTTCCCGAAGGACACGATGACCGGCGTGATCGGCACCGTGCCGACGGGCGATCCCTCGGTGGACATCGAGGCCTTCAACGCCAAGCTCCTCGAGCAGGATCCGGCGCTGACGGACTTCGCTTACGGCGCTCAGGCCTACGACGCGACGATCCTCGTCGCGCTTGCGGCCGAGTACGCCGGCTGCGCTGACGGCACCGCGATCGCTGCGGCCATGCCGATGATCGCCAACGCTGACGCTGGTGGCGAGGCTTGCGGCACCTACGCCGACTGCCTCGCGATCATCCAGGCTGGCGGCCAGCCCAACTACGACGGTGTGACCGGCCCGCTGGACTTCAACGAGTACGGCGATCCCAAGTCGGCAACCATCGACGTGGTGCAGTACATCACGAACACGAAGTTCGAGAGCATCGAGGTCGTCGGACCGGTCGAGGTCCCCGTCCCGTAAGCACGTAGCTCAATCAGGAGGCCCGGTCCGCATGGACCGGGCCTCCTGCATGTGTGGGCCGGGCGGCGGAGCCTGCCGGCCGCCGGCCCCGCCACTCGCCGGCCGCCGGCCCCGCCACTCGCCGGCCCCGCCACCAGTTGAAATGCGACCGTTATCGGCATTCCGGCGGCCCCGAGACCACCGATAACGGTCGCATTCGGGTCGGGGACGCGGCCTCGGGCCGGCGTGTTGTCCCCAAGGGAGGCTGCGCGCGGTCATCCACCGGGGTGAGCGCAGCCGGCGACCTTGGCGATCGTGGGGCGCAGGGTGGCCGCATGACGTCAAGACGTATGCGCGAGCTCGCTCACGACATCGAGACCTTTGCGGGACGTGCTCCCTTCACGGCGGCCGACGCCGCGGACCGGGGGATCTCCCCGGACCGCCTGGCCCACGCGGTGCGCGTGGGAGAGTTGCACCGCATCACACGAGGCAACTATGCGTTGAGAGACGAGCCGATGGACTTGGCGCGTCATCACCTGGGCCTTCTGACCCAACGGGGAATCCCTGGCGTGGTCGGCTGCACGAGGGCGGCCGACAGCTGGGGAGTCGCCACGTTCGGCAGTGTCGGCGCAGTCTCCGCCGCACCGCTCACCATCCTCGTCCCTCCGGGATCGGAGGTGCGCCGGGGCACCCGCTACGGCGTACGACTCCGGGTGGCTGACATCGACCCGGTGGACATCCGCATCGTCGACGGCGTGCCCATGACGGGCCCCATGCGGACCGGACTCGACATCGCCCGGGATACTGGCAGATGCCGACCTTCGGCGCTGGTGCCGCTGTCGAGCGGCGTGCGCGCGGAGCTTGCTTGGGCACTCGGGGTGGAGGGCCCTGCATCTGCCCGGGAGGTGACCGACTGCCTCCATGGGGACGCACGTGTGAGGATCGAGCTGCTGGCCTCCCTGGCCGACATGGTGGGCCGCGTCAATGGCTACGGCATGAAGTGGGTCAGGAGGGTGCTCGCTGACGTGGAGCCCTTGCTCGAGACTGCCCTCGAAGGGTTGGCATGGTCCGTGATCACGGCCACGGATCTGCCGCGACCTCAGCCTCAGGTGTGGATCCGGGGGGCAAGCGGCAAGCGCTACCGGGCTGATTTCCTCATCGCCGGCGTGGTTGTCCTTGAAGCCGACGGGGCCGTGAAGTACTCCAGCCTCACCCCGTGGCAGGAGAAGAAGCGACAGCACGACCTCGAGGCAGCCGGCTACTGGGTGGTGCGCTGCACCTGGGAGGAACTCCTCCGCCGGCCGCATGAGGTGATCGATCGGGTTCGGCTCGCGCTGGAACGTGCGACCCTGGCTGCCTCGTGGCGTGACGTGCATGGGCTCAGATAAGCCCGGCATCTACTCAGCACATCGGGGCGCCGCATGCTGCGGCCCCAAGGAGTGTGACTCACACTGCAGTCACGGCCCAAATGCGACCGCCGTTGGTGGTCTCGGCGCCCGCGGAGTGCCGACAACGGTCGCATCCGGCACGGCCGCATTCGACGCGTCCCACGTGCTGAGTGAGGGGCGACCCAACAGCATGCTGCGGCTGCGGCGAACGTCGGGATGATGAGCGGACTACGCCTGAGCGAGTGTGCCGAGGTAGAGCTCGATGACCTTGGGGTCATTGGCCAGTTGGCTTCCCGTGCCCGTGTAGGCGTTCTTCCCCTGGTCCAGGACATAGCCGCGATCGACGATCTGCAGGCATCTCGCCGCGTTCTGCTCGACGATGACCACCGTCACACCCGCGGCGTTGATGCCCTTGACGTTGACGAACACCTCGTCCTGGAGCGCGGGGGACAGACCGGCGCTGGGTTCGTCGAGGAGGAGGACGCTGGGGTTCATCATGAGGGCCCGACCCATGGCCACCATCTGGCGTTCGCCACCGGACAGCGAGCCGGCTCGTTGGTTGCGACGGTCGGCCATCGTGGGGAAGATCGAGATGATGCGCTCGAACTGCTCCTTGAAGAGCTTCGGATTCTGGTAGCAGCCGACCTGGAAGTTCTCCTCGATCGTCAGCGAGGGGAAGACGTTATTGTTCTGCGGGACAAAACCAACACCCTCCTTGACGAGAGCGTCGGCCCGGAGGTTCGTGATGTCCCGGCCGCGCAGCGTGACCTTGCCCGAGTAGACGCGGACCAGGCCGAACATCGCCTTGAGTAGCGTGGACTTGCCCGCACCGTTGGGTCCGATGATCCCGACGAGCTCGCCCTCCTTCGCCGTGAGCGAGCAGCCATTGAGGATGTTGACCCCGGGGAAGTACCCGGCCGTCAGGTCATCGGCATGCAGGACGTAGTCGCCCTCGCCGGGGACCATGGGGCCGGGGGTGCTGAGCTGCTCGGCGTTGAGGTCGATCTCCTGCTCGAAGACAGGGAGTTCGCTGGGGTCGTTCTCCTCGCCCGGCTGGATCCCGGCCCTCGGGTCGAAACCGCTCATGCTGTTGTCCCCTCCGTGAGCGACTCGCCGCTGGCCGTGAGCTGCTGGTCGTGGTGCGCGCCCAGGTATGCGTCGATGACGCGCTGATCGCGCATGACGCTGTCGGGCTGCCCCTCGGCGATGATCTTCCCCTGAGCCATGACGATCACCCAGTCGCTCACGTCGCGGACCATGTCCATGTCGTGCTCGACGAAGACGACGGTCGTGCCTTCCTCGCGAATGTCGCGGATGTGGTCAAGGAGGCTCTGCTTCAGTGCCGGGTTGACGCCGGCCATGGGCTCATCGAGCAGGACCAGATCGGGCTCGAGCATCAGCGCCCGCGCCATCTCCAGCAGCTTGCGCTGCCCGCCGGACAGGGAACCGGCGAAGTCCGAGGCCTTGGCGGCGAGATTGAAGCGCTCGAGCAGCACCATGGCGCGCTCTTTGTTCTTCTTCTCCTGCGCCTTCCAGGTGAAGGGGAAGACGGAGGCGACCATGCTCTCGCCCGTCTGCCCTCCCGCTCCGAGGAGCATGTTGTCCAGCACGGTGAGACGGGACAGGCTCTTGGTGAGCTGGAAGGTGCGCACCATCCCTCGTCGGGCGAGTCGATGCGGAGGCGTGTTGGTGATGGTGGCACCGGCGAAGGTCCAGGAGCCGGCGTCGGCCTTGTCGAATCCGCTGAGGACATTGAAGAAGGTCGACTTGCCCGCGCCGTTGGGGCCGATGAGGGCGGTGATGGCCCCCTTCTGGATCTCGACGTGGGTGACGTCCACCGCGACGAGGCCACCGAAGTGGCGGTTGACGCCGTCGGCTACCAGCAGGGGCTCAGGCTTGGGCGCCCCTGGCTCAGGGGTGACACTTGCGAGAGCGGAGACGGCCTGAGCCGCGATCTCACCGGGCATCGAGGGCCAACTCCTTCTTGTCTCCAAGGATCCCCTGGGGTCGGAAGACCATGAGGGCCATGAGTCCCAGTCCCACGAGGATGAAGCGGATGGGGCCCACCTGGGTGGGCTCCATGAAGGTGATGGTGCCGTTGTCGATCAGCAGGAGCAGGAACTGCTCGATGAAGACCAGGAGGAACCAGAAGATGATGGCGCCCACCACGGGTCCCAGAACCCGCGCGGCTCCACCCAGGATGAGGATCGTGTAGCAGAAGAACGTGAATGCCGGCACGAAGGAGTCGGGCTGCACGGACTGCTTGGCGACGGCCCAGAAGATCCCGCCGAGGGTGCCGAAGATGCCACCGAGGATGAGCGCCTGCATCTTGCGCAGGTAGGTGCTCTTGCCCAGGGAGCGCACGGCGTCCTCATCCTCGCGAATGCCCTTGAGCACGCGGCCCCACGGACTGCGCATCAGTGCCCACGTGAGGAGCAGAAGCAGGATGATCACGACCCAGCCGACGGTGACGACCCAGGCGTCGTTGCGGGTGTAGCTCAGGGGGCCGAGATCGAAGCGATCCTGCTCGGGGAAGGGGTTGAGGGCGTAGAACTCCGCGCCCATCTTGCCGTTGATGCCCTGTGCGCCGCCGAGCGCATCCGTGGATTTGAACACCAGGCGGATGATCTCGCCCGCGGCGATCGTCACGATGGCGAGATAGTCAGCCCTCAATCGGAGGGTCGGTACGCCGAGGATGAGCGCGAGCACGACCGAGAGGAGGATGCCGTAAAGGATCGCGACCCACAGGTTGGGCACGAAGACGCTGCCCTGCCACTGGATCATGAAAACGCCGATGGCGTAGGAGCCGACAGCGACAAAGGCGATCTGGCCGAAGTTGAGCAGGCCTGTGTAGCCGAACTGGATGTTGAGGCCCATCGTCGCGAGCAGGTAGATGATTGCCGTGACCCCGATGGCCTGGGAAATTGACTGGGTGAGGACGAATCCCATATCCATGTCAGCCCACCCTCTCCGGTCGACCCAGCAGTCCCTGCGGGCGTATGAGCAGCAGCACGATCATGAGCAAGAGGGCCGACGCAGTCTTGAGTTCGGGCGGCACGATGAGCGTGGACAACTGCACGGTGATGCCGACGACAAACGACCCGACGATGGCGCCGCTGATCGTCCCGAGGCCACCGAGGACCACAGCGGCGAAGAGCGTGAGGAGCAGGAACTGCCCCATGGTCCACACGACGTTCTGGGTCATGCCGAGGAAGACGCCGGCATATGCGGCCAGGAGGGCACCGAGCACCCACACCACGGAGATGACACGCTCGACATTGACGCCTGATGCTGAGGCGAGAGCGGGGTTGTCCGACACTGCGCGCGTGGCCTTGCCCAGGCGGGATCTCTTGAGCCATGCCACAGCGGCGGCGAGGAAGACCACCGCGATGATCGACAGAAAGATCGCCTTGGGCGTGATGAAGACCGGGCCCAGGTCGATGCCCGGCTGTCCGGCGAACTGGGCGTAGCTCTCGGGCGAGCCGCCGAAGAAGAAGAGAATCGTGTAGCGCAGGGCGATCGCGAGGCCGATGCTCACGATCATGGCCGCGATGAGGCCCGTGCCGCGCTTGCGCAGGGGCTTCCACAGGACCTGGTTCTGGCCCCAGCCCCATAGGGCGGCGCTGATGACGATGCCGATGGGAGCTGCGATGAGGAGGTTGAGGCCAAGCGTGGTGTTGAGCACAAGGACGGTGAAGGCGCCGAGCGTGATGAGCTCGCCTTGAGCGAAGTTGCTCAGTCCGGTCGTGCCGAAGATCAGGCTGAGGCCGAGTGCGCCCAGGGCGATGACCAGTGAGAGGACGACCCCGTCCAGGATCAACTGCAGGACGCGGTTGAGGGTGATGTCGGCAAAGATGCCGCCTTCGTCGCCACCGGAGTCACCGCCCTCGCCCGCCGGGACGACTGGGAAGAGGGCCTTCTTGTCGCCCTGGAGGACGTTGACCGAGCGCTCTGGGCCTCCCTTGATCTCCACGCCGACGGGGAGCGTGGTCACGTCCACGGTGGCGGTGTACTTGCCCGGCGAGGGCACCTCGATGGTCGCCTGACCCTCGGCATCGGTCTCGGCCGAGCCGGCGAAGCCCTCCTCGTTGGCGACGTTGACCGTCACGCCGGCCACGGGGGACTTGTCGGCGCCGTTGATGATGGCGGTGATCGAGGGCCCCTCCGCCTGGGCAGGTGCGAGCCCCATGAAGAGGGCCGCGGCCAGGCCCACCATGACCAGGATGACGCGGGCAATGACCCGATGCACTCAGCCTCCTGATGTCAGCGGGCCCGGGTGGGCCCTTCTGGCTTTTCGCGAGCATAGTCGGACCGTCGGGTGGGGGTGACCCATTGTTCATTTCGCGATGAAGCCGTGGCGGCTCAGGTGGCGTCGGCGTCCCGCAGGTAGCAGGTGAGCCTGGCCGTGCAGACCGGACGGCCGGCATCATCGGCCACGAGGATGTGCGAGGTCACCAGGGTGCGCCCCACGGCGAGAGGGGTGGCGGTCGCCGTGACCCAGCCCTCGCGGGCCGAGCGATGGTGGCTGCAGGACAACTCGATGCCCACGGCGAAGCGGTCCGGCCCGGCAAGGAGATTTGCCAGCACTGATCCGACGCTCTCGGCGAGCACGGCGCTCGCGCCACCGTGCAGCAACCCGAAGGGCTGGGTGTTGCCGGCCACCGGGATCCTGGCCGCGACCCTCTCGGGGGTGGTCTCCAACCACTCCATCCCCATGCGCTCGCCAAGGCCTCCTCGGTCGGCAGCGCTGATGTGGTCGCGGATGTCGTCGGACATGGCAGCAGCCTAGGATCGCGGGGTGGCAACGGGTGACGGAGGGGCGGGACGTCTGCTCCTGCTGGACGGGCACTCTCTGGCTTACCGGGCCTTCTACGCGCTGCCCGTGGAGAACTTCTCCACCGTGTCAGGTCAGCCGACCAATGCCGTGTATGGCTTCACGTCGATGCTCATCAACGCCTTGCGCGACCTCGATCCGACCCACATCGCCGTGGCCTTCGACGTGTCGAGAGCCACCTTCCGCAGCGAGGCGTACGGCGGCTACAAGGCGACGCGGGCCAAGACCCCCGAGGAGTTCCGGGGGCAGGTGGATCTCATCCGTGACGTCCTGACGGCCATGGGGATTCGATATCTCGAGCGCGACGGCTACGAGGCCGACGATCTCATCGCGACCCTGGCGACCCAGGCCGAGGAAGCGGGTATGGAGACGGCCATCATCACCGGCGATCGCGACACCTTCCAGCTCGTGTCCCCGGTGACCACCGTGCTCTATCCGCGCAAGGGCGTGTCGGATCTTGCACGCATGACGCCGGATGCCGTGCAGGAGAAGTACGGCCTGAGCCCCGCCCAATACCCTGACTTCGCGGCCCTACGCGGAGATCCCAGCGACAACCTGCCGGGCATCCCTGGCGTGGGCGAGAAGACGGCCACCAAGTGGATCGCTGAGTACGGCTCGCTCGCCCGACTCGTCGAGCACGTGGCGGATATTCGCGGCAAGACGGGCGATGCACTGCGCGAAGCCCTGCCCCAGGTGCTGGTCAACCGCCACCTCACCGAACTCGTGCGCGATGTTCCCCTCAACGTCGACCTGACCGAGCTCCAGCGGCGTGCGCCCGCCCCGGAAGCGGTGCATGAGGTCTTCGACGCCCTGCAGTTCCGCGTGCTCCGCGATCGGCTCTTCGAGTCGCTCGCGGTGGAGACGGCACCTGCCGAGGAGGGTCCGCCGATCGAGGTGGAGTCACTCGACGCGGGGGGGTGGTCAGCATGGCTGGCGGCCACCGGAGAGCCGACCGCGGTGGCTGTCCGCGGCACCTGGGGCTCGGGCACCGGGGCCCTCGAGGGTTTGGCTCTTGCCGCACCCGACGGATCTGCTGTTGCCACGGGGCCGTGGCCTGAATTCGCTGCGGCTGACCGCGCTGCGCTCGCGGACTGGCTGGCCGACCCCGCACGCCCCAAGGCGCTTCACGATGCGAAGGGTCCGCTGCTGGCGATGTGGGCTGAGGGCCTGGATCTGAGGGGTGTCGTCACCGACACCGCCCTGTCGGCCTACCTCGTGCAACCTGGCCAGCGGGCCGGCGACCTGCACGCGCTCTGCGAGCGCTACCTGGGACGCGCGATCTCGCCGGACCAGGGTGGCCAGCTCTCACTCGACGGTGAGGAGGACGACCTCGCCGGACAGGCCGCGGCGATCGGCGAACTCGCCGCGGTGCTTGACGCCCAGGTGGAGGCGCGTGGCGCCGGTCGGCTGCTCGCGGACGTGGAACTGCCACTCGAACGCGTCCTCGCCGGCATGGAACGCGTGGGCATCGCCGTGGACCTCGCGGGACTGCAGGCGCTGTCGTCGGAATTCGGCGCTCACGCGCGCGAAGCCGAGACGTCGGCCCACGCGATCGTGGGTCGGTCCTTCAACCTCGGCTCGCCCAAGCAACTGCAGGAGATCCTCTTCGGCGAGCGCGGCCTGCCCAAGACCAAGCGCATCAAGACCGGCTACACCACGGATGCCGAGGCGCTGGCGTCCCTCTACGCCAAGACCGAGGATCCGGTGCTGGAGTGCATCCTGAGATGGCGTGACTGGAGCCGGCTGCGCCAGACCGTGGATGGGCTCATCCCACTGGCCGAGCGCGATGGCCGCATCCATACGACGTTCCAGCAGACCGTGGCGGCCACGGGGCGACTGTCGAGCACGGATCCGAACCTGCAGAACATTCCCATCCGCACGGAGGCCGGACGGCGCATCCGCGAGTGCTTCGTGGTCGGGGACGGCTACGCCGGGCTCCTCACGGCGGACTACAGCCAGATCGAGATGCGGATCATGGCGCATCTGTGCGAGGACGAGGGCCTCATTGGCGCCTTTGCCGAAGGCGAGGATCTGCACACCACCATGGCGGCTCGTGTCTTCGGTGTCTCGCCGGCTGATGTCGATGCCGAGATGCGACGTCGGATCAAGGCAATGTCCTACGGCCTGGCCTATGGCCTGTCCACCTTCGGCCTGGCCCAGCAGTTGGGCATCGACGCCGACGAGGCACGCGTGTTGCGCGATGACTACTTCGCGCGTTTCAAGGGGGTGCGTGACTATCTCCAGGGCGTTGTCGACGAGGCACGGGCGCGGGGCTTCACCGAGACCCTCCTCGGGCGTCGGCGCTACCTCCCGGACCTCACGAGTGACAACCGGCAGCGGCGGGAGATGGCCGAGCGGATGGCGCTCAACGCTCCGATCCAGGGCTCGGCGGCGGACATCATCAAGGTGGCGATGCTCGATGTCGATCGCGCGCTCCAGGCCCGCGGCCTTGCCTCACGGCTCCTGCTGCAGGTGCACGACGAACTCGTGCTCGAAGTCGCCCCGGGGGAGTCCTCCGAGGTGCGTGAGCTGGTCGTCGCGGCCATGTCGGGGGCAGCGGACCTGCTCGTGCCCCTCGACGTCTCGGTCGGTGAGGGCCCGAACTGGGAAGCAGCCGGCCACTAGCCTCCCGCCGGGATCGGTGCCGAAGCGCCCCGTTCTGGCCGCGTGCGTGGCACACTGCCCGGATGCGCCTCACGCCACTGGTCGTCTCCGCTGCCTCCGTCCTCCTGCTCGCCGGCTGCGCCAGCGCAGCGGCGATTCCCGACACCCGCGACCAGAGCGCTGAGGTGCCCTTCACCGGCTGCGACCAGGTCGCGTGCGCCGGGGAGATCAACGGCGCGGCGTACGAGATCGTCATGCCCACCCTGTGGAATGGCACGCTGCTGATCTACTCGCACGGCTACCGCCCCGCGGAGCCTTTCCCGCCCAACTTCAGTCCGGTCGTCACCACGGCGAGTCCCGTGCCCGGGTGGGACTCCGGCGACAAGGCGCTTGGCCAGGCGCTCCTCGACCGCGGCTACGCCATCGCCGGTTCGGCGTACGCCACGAACGGCTGGGCCGTCGAGGACGGCGTGCGCGCCGCGGAGGAGATCCACACGTTCTTCACCGAGCAGGTGGGCCAGCCCAAGCGGGTCTACGTCTGGGGTGACTCGCTCGGGGGGCTCATCACGCAGACCCTGGCGGAGCAGGCCGACTGGGTCGACGGAGCGGCTCCCCTGTGCGGGGTGATGGCCGGTCTGGAGCCCAACATCGGCCTCTCCCTGGACACCGCCTACGGCGTCCAGCAGTTGCTCAGTCCCGAAATCGAGATCTCTGGATTCGAGAGCTATGAGGACGCGCTCGCCAGCTGGGAGGACGCAGCGTCAACGCTGATCGATAGCGCACGCGACCAGGACACGGACGCGATCGCTCGCATCCTGACGATCGCCGCGATGGTGGACGCGCCAAGCCAGACCTACACCTTCGATGGCTCGAGCATTGTCAGCACCGTGTCAGGCACCATCGAGTCACTGCTCACGGCGCTCGCCTACGGCACCGTGGGTCGCCAGGAGATCGACGCCCGTTTCGGGGGCAGCGTGGTCGGCAACGTCGACGCGGTGTACGCCGACCGGCTCGACGAGGCTGAGCGCGAGTCCATCAACGCGCTGGGTGGCGATGGTGCTGCCGATCGCTTCGTGACGATCCTCGACAACGGCCCGCGCGTCGAGGCGGACCCGGCCGCGCAGGCCGCGGCCATCGAACGAGGCGGAGACCCGTCGGGAGCCGTGCGCGTGCCGACCATCACCATGCATACCAGGGCCGACCCGCTCGTGATCGCCCAGAACCAGACCTTCTTCAAGGATCGCTATCAGGCCCAGGTCGACCTGGGCAACGTCAAGGGCGGCCTCGTGCAGCTCTACACCGTGCCGCCGCCGGAGTACTCGCAGGAGACGGGGGCTCCCTACGGCGCCGGACATTGCAACTTCACCCTGGAGTCGCGCATCGCCGTCATCGAGCTGCTCGACAACTGGGTGCGCTACGGCGTCTACCCGGGCCCGGCGGCCATCTCCGACGCGATGGGACCCGAGAGCGGCTACAGCGCCAACTATCTTCCCGGCCCGTGGCCCGCGCGCGAAGCGGTCCTCACCGAGTAGGTCGGTCGGCCGCTGTGCGAGCGGGCCGAAGCTCGCTCGCGGTCACGACCAGGCCCACCAGGGCCAGGGCGACACCGGCCGTGAGTGCACTCGCGGCGAGTCCGCCCACGCTTCGCGGCATGACGATGGTCGCGACGACGACCAGGGTCGCTGCTGCGCCCCACACGGCGATGACGGCTCGGCGATCGTCGACGGCGAGCCTGGTGAGCAGGAGTGCCTGCGCGAGCGCGAACGTCGCCCCGATGGCAGCGAAGAGCCAGGCGAGCGGCACGAGGCTGGTGTACGCCGATCCGCCGACGAACGCGACGACGAGTCCGGGCAGTGCCGCCGTCGCGGCCACGACGACCAGCCCAATGCCGCCGACCGCGATCAAGGACACGACAGTGGCGCGCCCACGGCGTGTATCCGCGAAACGCGGGAAGGCGACCACGCCCACGAACTGCGGCAGCCAGAAGGCCACCTTGGCGATGACGGCGCCGACGCCGTAGATGCCGGCCTGCTCCGCGTCCAGCAGAGCGCGTGCCAGCAGCACGTCGACGTTGGTGAGCACGAAGAGCGCCAGCAGAGCGTGGGTCGCGTGCGCGGACTCGCCGAAGAAGCCCGCCAGCCGCTCGCGTGGCGCACGTGCCAGCGGGGCAACCACGAGTCGGCCCATGACCGCGCCCGCGGCAGTGCCGACGGCGAGCCCGGCCATGGTGCCCAGGACGCTTCCGGTGGCGAGTGCGCCTACCACTCCGCCGATGCCGCGGCCGAGCCCGACGATGGCGTAGACGGCGGCGAGGCGGTGGTAGGACTCGCGCCCTTGCGCGATGCCGTATTGCGCGCCCGCCCAGGTGATCGGCACGAATGTGGCCGCCGCGAGCAGGAGCGATGCCCAACCGTCCAGGCGCAGCAGCCACATGAGCAGGGGGCTGACGGCCAGTGTGGCCAGCGCCACCGCGATCCCCCCGACGAGTCCGTCGCGCAGCATGCTCCGCGCCGCACCTGAGCGGTCTGCCTCGTCCAGGCTCACCAGTCGTCGGGCGGCCACCGCCTGGATCCCCATGGCGAGAACGCTGCCGATCAGCAGGATCCCCAGGAGGGCCGCGAGAATGCCGAATCCGTCCGGACCGAGTGCTCGCGCCGCGACGACGCTGACGGCGTACGCCGCGACCTGCGCGACCCCGAGCGCGACCGCGACCAGGACGGTGTGCGAGGCGAGGGTTCCGCGCTGAGGCGACCGGTCAGTCATCGCCGCTCATGCGTGCAACGATAACGCCCCATGGCGGGCACGCGGTCGACGCGGATCCTGGCCTACGCCTGGATCGGGCTCCTCGCGGTCGTCATCGCCGGCCCGGCCCTGCTGCCGGGCTTCGCCCTGAGTTACGACCTCGTCTTCACGCCTCGCCAGGACCTGCTCCCCGCATCGATCGGGGTCGGCGGGGGCCTGCCGCGCGCGGCGCCGCAGGATGCCGTGGTCGCGCTGGTGGAGACGGTGGTCCCCGGCGCGTGGCTCGAGAAGGTCATCCTGCTCGCGATCCCGATCCTCGCAGGCACCGGGATGCTGAGGCTCCTGCCCGGCACGGGCGCCGGAGTGGTCGGAGCCACGCTGGCCATCGCGAACCCCTACGTCGCCCAGCGGCTGGTCATCGGCCACTGGGGCCTGCTGCTGGCCTACGCACTCGCCCCCTGGGCCCTGATCGTCGCGCGCCGCCTGCGCGCCGGCGGTGATGCCTGGGACGGACTGCGGCTGCTGCTCCTCGTCGCCGCGGGATCGCTCACTCCCAGCGGCAGCCTGCTCATCAGCGCCCTCGCGGTGCCTCCCGCCCTCCTGCCCGGATCGGCCTACGCACCGGCGAGGCGCCTGGCGGTGACGGCCGCCGTCCTGGCGACATGGCTGCCGTGGCTGCTGCCCGCGGTCGTGCATCCGGTCGCCACGGCGGCCGATCCGGATGGCAGCCGCGTCTTCGCGCTGCGCCCCGACATGCCCGGCGGCCCCCTCCTCAGCGCGCTGTCAGGAGGGGGCATCTGGAATGCCGAGGTCGTCCTGGCATCCCGCAGCACAGTCCTGTCGGTGGCGCTTGCCATCCTCGTGCTAGCCCTCGCGACGTGGGGAGCCAGACCGCTGGTGGGGGCTGTCGGCCGCTGTGTCACGTCGTGGTGGGCGCTGTGTGCGGTGATCGGGCTCGTCGCCGCGCTGGCTTCGGCAATCGCCCCGGGTGTCTGGTCGGGACTGCTCGACTCGGTGCCCGGGGCCGGCCTCGCCCGCGACGCGCACAAGCTCCTTGCGCCCTGGGTCCTCCTTGTCGCGGCGGCCGCCGGCATGGGTGCCGCCCGCCTCGCCGGTCGACTCCGTGACCGCAGCGCAGCCTCCGCCCTGCTCATGGCGGTCGCCGTTGTGCCACTTGCCTGCCAGCCGGACCTGCTCGCGGGAGCCGGGGGCCGCCTGAGCGCGGTGGACTACCCCCGGGATTGGAGCACGGTTCGCCAGGCCATCGAGGATGACGGCCGCCCCGGCGACGTGGCCTCCTTCCCCTGGGCGTCCTTCCGACGATTCGACTGGAACGCCGGTCGCACCGTCCTGGACCCCGCGCCGCGATGGCTCACGCGGACCACCGTCGTCGCCGATGACCTCGTGGCGAGCACGCCCCAGGGTGACGTTGTGGTCAGCGGGGACGACCCGCGGGCGCAGGCCATCGCGCAGGCACTGGCACAGGGCGAGTCCGTGGCGGCGCTGATGCCGGACCTCGGCATCGGATGGGCACTCGTCGCCCGAGGCACCCCCGGGCCGGTCCCCGAGCTGCCGGGGTGGGAGCGGGTCACGGACACCCCCACCCTCACGCTGTACGCCGCCCCGCCGGGCACCGTCACGGCGATCCACCCGGACTCCCGCCTCGTGGCCGCCGTAGACCTGGCCATCGCCGTGTCCCTGCTCGCCGGGGTCCTGGCGCTCGGGATCCGGCGAGTCCGGGCGCGAAGGGCAGCCAGGCTGGTAGCGTGAGCCCCACAAGGAGGCAGGCATGGTTGTATGGATCGGTCCCATCGTTGCCGCAGTCGTCGGTGCGGTCGTGGCCGCGGGAGCGTCATTCGGCATCGTGTCTTCGCAGACTGCCGTGCCGCCCACAGTCGATGCGCCGTACGTCGTCTACGGCTCGACCCAGTAACCACTCTGCCCGGTTGCGTGGTCACGCGGGTGGCGCGCCTGCACGGCGCGGTCCAACACACGCATAAAGGTCTCAGCTGAGGCATCCCACGAGAAGCGCTCGGCGTGTGCTCGTGCGCGAGAACCCATGGCCCAGCGCCGCGCGTCGTCGGCGAGGAGCTCGCCCAGAGCCGCGGCAAGCTCCGGCTCGCCTCCGTCGACCAGGAGGCCGGTGTCTCCGTGGACGATGGACTCGGTGACACCGCCAGCCTCGGCGTAGGCCACCGCGGGGACACCTCGCGAGGCCGCCTCGAGGATCACCAAGCCCCAGCCCTCCTTGAGCGACGGGAGCGCGAGGACCCAGGCGCGCGCGATCTGCCGAGCCTTCTCGACCTCATCGACCTGCCCGGTGAAGTCCACGAGGTCCTCCACCCCGTGGCGTCGCGCAGCCTCCTGTAGATGCGGCGCCCACCACCCATCCCCGACCACGGCCACGGTGAGGCCCGGGTGCCGGACGCGCAGGATCGAGGCGGCGACAAGGACATGTTCGACACGCTTGTGGGGCACCAGTCGGCCAAGGACGAGGATGCGCGGCTGGGCATCAGGAACATCATCGACGGGCGGCAGGTCGGCTGTCCCGTTGTGCACGACTGCGATCGACTCCGAGGCGATGCCCTGGGCGATGAGCTCTCGTCGCGTGGCCTGCGACACGGCCACGTAGGAGAGGCCACGCAGGGCACGGGGCGCCGCCACCGACTCGATGAACCAGCCCACCCGCGCGCGGGCAGGGCCGTAGACGACCGGCCACTGCTCGCGGTGGACGTGGTGCACGAGCATGACCGTGGGAGACGATGTCGCCCACCGGGCAAAAAAGGGAATCCCATTCTGCGTATCGACGACGACGTCCACGGAGCCGAGAGCGCCTCGGCGCAGCAGGCGGCGGGCAGAGGAGTAGACGGTGAGCTTGTTGCCTACGCGCACGATCCGGATCCCGTGACGCTCCTCTA
>VGBQ01000014.1 GCA_016870425.1 Actinomycetota bacterium
ACCAGGACGAGCGGCAACTCGATCCCCGCGAGCAGTGCGCGGGATTCCTCGACAGCGTCCTCGGGCACCGCGACGACGATGAGATCGAGATCGCGCGCTGTGGCGAGGTTGCGTACGGCGTGCAGCAGGATCGGTTGCCCGGCGAGGGTGCGCAGCGCCTTGGGAGCGCCGGGACCGAGGCGCTCACCACGCCCGGCCGCGGGCACGATGACCGCCGTCCGTGCAGCGCCGTCGCCCATGGCGACCTCCGCTTCCAGTGACGCGGGCCGCGAGGACTGCCCGCGATGGCCTAGGCCGGGGAGTTCAGGACGCGAGGACCTCGTCGAGGATGGCCTCGGCCTTGTCCTCGTTGGTCTTCTCGGCGAGGGCAAGCTCGCTCACCAGGATCTGGCGGGCCTTGGCCAGCATGCGCTTCTCTCCGGCCGAGAGGCCCCGCTCACGCTCACGGCGCCACAGGTCGCGGACGACCTCGGCGACCTTGATGACGTCGCCTGAGGCGAGCTTCTCGAGGTTGGCCTTGTAGCGCCGCGACCAGTTGGTCGGCTCTTCGGTGTAGGGCTGGCGCAGCACCTCAAAAACCCTGTCGAGGCCCTCCGCATTGACGACGTCACGTACCCCCACCAGGTCGACGTTGTCGGCTGGCACGCGCACGGTCAGGTCTCCCTGGGCGACCCGAAGGACGAGGTACTCCTTCTCCGCCCCCTTGATGACCCGGACCTCTACGGCCTCGATGAGAGCAGCCCCGTGATGGGGGTAGACGACGGTGTCGCCAACCTTGAACGTCATAGAGAGAGACCCCTTTCCCGGTCCATCAGGATATCACGGGCATCAGGAGCACCACCCCGAGTCCCGACGAGCCCACCCGCTAGTCTGAGGGGGTCGCCATGTGCGCGACCGGTCGTCCGCAGCCGATGACCGCGACGTAGCCGCAGGAGCACCACGTGATCGCTGTGCGCGAGCGCCTCGCCCGCCGACTTGCCCTGGTCGCGACCGTCATCGCCGTGACTCCCATGCTCGCGGGATGCTGGCAGGGATTCGGGGCAGGCACGACCGCGCAGAGTTCGATGAACTCCGGCAACGGCACGCAGGAGATCCTCGGATCACTGCGCATCGAGAACGCCACGATCGTGCGCACGGAGGCCGGTCGGGCATCACTGGTGATGGCCGTCTTCAACCAGGGTGACGTGCCCGACACCCTGTCGGCCGTGTCGATCGACGGTCAGGCCCTGACCACGCCCCCGGTGACCATCGAGCCAGGCTCATTCGCCACCTTCGGCTACGGCGCCGAGGGTGGCCCCGTGGAGAACGCCCTCATCGTGGATCCCCTCGCGACACCGGCGGGCTCCTACTCCACGGTGTCCTTGACCTTTACCACCAACGGGATGGCGGACTTCACGTCTCTCGTGGTGCCGGACGTCGGCTACTACGCCGGCTACGTCCCCGCCAGTTGATCAGCTGATCGCGTCGGCGACGGGTCGGGCCTACTCCGCTTCGAACTTGTAGCCCAGGCCGCGCACGGTCAGGATCAGCGACGGGTGATGCGGATCCTCCTCGATCTTTGCGCGCAGTCGCTTCACGTGGACATCCAGCGTCTTGGTGTCGCCGACGTAGTCCGAACCCCACACACGGTCGATGATCTGACCGCGGGTGAGGACGCGTCCGGCGTTGCGCACGAGCAACTCGAGCAGGTCGAACTCCTTCAGCGGCATCGCGACCGTCTCCCCGCGGACCGCGACCACATGGCGATCGACATCGATGCGCACCGGCCCGGCCTCGAGGATGCTTGGCAGCATCTCCTCGGGCTCGCCTCGTCGCCGGAGGACAGCCCGGATGCGAGCCACGAGCTCGCGGGAGGAGAAGGGCTTGGTGACGTAGTCGTCTGCGCCAAGCTCCAGGCCGACGACCTTGTCGACCTCCCCGTCCTTGGCGGTCACCATGATGATGGGCACGGCTGAACGCTGGCGCAAAGTCCTGCACACCTCCGTGCCCGAGATGCCGGGCAGCATGAGGTCGAGGAGCACGAGGTCGGCTCCGTGACGGTCGAACTCATCGAGCGCAGCGGCGCCGTCGGCAGCGACGCCGACCTCGTATCCCTCTCGCCGCAGCATGAAGGACAGCGCATCCGAGAACGACTCCTCGTCCTCCACCACCAGGACCCGTGTCACGAGACCCCCTCCTCCGTCGCAGGGCCCTCGAGGCCCGTGTTCGCGCCCCAGGATCCAGCGCCGGGGGCAAGGGGCAGCCGCAGTGTGAACGTCGACCCGACGCCCACCTCGGACCACACGGCGACGTCACCACCGTGGTTGACGCACACGTGCTTGACGATCGCCAGGCCCAGACCGGTGCCGCCGGTGGCACGGGAGCGGGCGGGGTCCGCGCGATAGAAGCGCTCGAAGATGCGATCCAGGTCGTGTGACGCGATGCCGATGCCCTGGTCCTTGACGTCGATCTGCACCGTGCCGCCATCCGAGTGCGCGGCGACCGCGACGCGCGTGTGATCGGGCGAGTAGGTCACCGCATTGGCGACGAGGTTGCGCAGGGCCGTGAGCACCTGCTGGCGATCCCCCACCAGCTCCGCGCCCGGCGCTCCGATGACGACGAGTTCAATGCCCCGAGCGTCGGCAAAGGGCCGCACCTCATCGACAGCCTGCGTGATGACGGGGTCGATCTCGAAGACCGCGGCGCGAGCGAGGGGATCATCCCCCTGGAGGCGCGACAGCTCGATGATGTCGTTGATGAGGGAGGACAATCTCGAGGACTCCACGATCATGCGCTCGGCGAAGCGCTGCACGCTCTCCTTGTCTTCAGCAGAGCTCAAGATCGCCTCCGCGAGCAGGGCGAGGGCGCCCACGGGGGTCTTGAGTTCGTGGCTGACATTGGCGACGAAGTCACGCCGGACAGCGTCGACGCGGCGCTCCTCCGCGAGATCTTCGACCAGGACGACATACAACCCAGGGGATAGGGGAGCGACGGTCGCGCGCAGGTCGAGCATGCCCCGGCCCAGCGGTGGGCGGCGGATGCGTATCTCGCGATCCTGAGCCGTGCCGCGGGCAGCGCAGGCGTGCACGAGTTCGTGCACGTCGGCCACGGCAAGAGCATCGCGGCGGACCAGACCCAACGCCTCGGCTCGCGGTGTTGTGCGCAGGACGTTGCCCTCGCCGTCCACGATGAGCGAGGCCATGGGCAAGACCCCCAGCAGGGCCACGACCTGGTCCGGGATCGAGCGCGCAGCCGACAGCCCCTCCGGAGTCGCGGTCGCAGGTCGGCCGGCCATGCCGTCACGATAGGCGCCTCACGCCCGAGCGCCCATGGGGAGCCACCCTGCGGCGCCAGGATTGTCCGATCGTTCACCCTCGGGTGCCCACCGTTCACTCCGTGCTCGACGACCGTTCATCTAGGCTGGCCACCATGCTCCATCGGGAGGTGAACCATGCGTGAGGCGTTCACGGCCGAGCTCGACGCCATCAGCGACGACCTCGTCCACCTGACGCGCCTGGTCGGCTCCGCCATGAACCGCGCCACCCAGGCACTCCTCGATGCCGACCTCCGCCTCGCCGAGGAGGTCATCGCCGCGGATGAGCAGGTCGACGTGATCACCTCCGAGACGGAGGAGAAGTGCTTCGACGTCATCGCCTTGCAGGCACCCGTCGCGTCGGACCTGCGCATCGTCATCGGCGCCCTGCGCATCGCCTCGTCCTTGGAGCGCATGGGCGATCTCGCCGAGCATGTCGCCAAGCAGGCACGCATGCGCTACCCCGCACCGGCGATTCCACAGGAATTGCGTGGCACCTTCGCTGAGATGGGCGGCATTGCCGAAGCGATCGTGTCCAAGACGGGTGCGGTGATCGCAACCAAGGACGTCGCGCTGGCAACCGACATTGCCCGCCATGACGAGCAGATGGACCACCTTCACCGTGAGCTCTTCACTATCGTCCTGTCCCCCTCGTGGAAGCACGGCGTGGAAGCGGCCATCGACGTCACCCTGCTCTCACGCTTCTACGAGCGGTACGCCGACCACGCGGTCTCGGTGACCCGCCGCGTGGTGACCATCGTGACCGGAGAGCCCTACGCAGGGGTCACTCTCGACTCCGGACACTGAGGTGACCGGGGCAAAGATGCCCCTCAGGGGGGAATACGCCACAATGGTGGGCCGTTCAGCCCTCGGGAGGTGGCTGTGACTCGAACTCTGCGCGACATCCGGCCACGCCGGGTCGCTGTCGTGTCGCTGCACACCTCACCGCTGGACCAGCCGGGCACGGGCGACGCCGGCGGGCTCAATGTCTACGTGCTCGAGACGTCACGTCGACTGGCCGCTGCGGGGGTGCAGGTCGAGATCTTCACGCGGGCGGTGTCCTCCTCCATGCCGACCACGGTCGAGCTCGCACCCGGCGTGAGCGTCACTCATCTGCGTGCCGGACCCTTCGAGGAACTCCCGAAGGAGGATCTCCCGGCGCAGATGTGCGCCTTCAGCGCAGGCCTGCTGCGCGCGGAAGCCGGTCGCCCCCCCGGGTGGTTCGACCTCATCCATTCGCACTACTGGCTGTCGGGTCAGGTAGGCTGGCTTGCCTCCGAGCGCTGGGACGTGCCGCTCGTGCACTCCATGCACACCATGGCGAAGGTGAAGAACCTCGAACTCGCCGCCGGTGACCGGCCCGAGCCCCAGGTGCGCGTGATCGGCGAAGAGCAGGTCGTCGACCATGCCTCGCGGCTCATTGCCAACACCGGAGATGAGGCCGCACAGTTGATGGACCTCTACGCCGCCTCGCCGCACGCGATCGACGTCGTGCACCCGGGCGTGGATCTCTCCGTCTTCTCCCCGGGCGATCGTCTGGCCGCCCGAGCGGCACTCGGCATCAAGCCGGGCGCGCACCTGCTGCTCTTCGTCGGTCGCATACAGCCGCTCAAGGCTCCCGATGTGCTCCTGCGCGCCGTCGCCCGCATGGTCGAGGCCGACCCGTCCCGCCGTGAGGATCTCGTCGTGGCCATCTGCGGCGGCCCCTCCGGCAGCGGGCTCGAGCACCCGACGGCCCTGGCCGACCTCGCTACCTCGCTCGGCATAGCCGACATCGTCCGGTTCGAGCCACCGGCCGACCGCGCACGCCTCGCCGAGTGGTATCGCGCCGCCGACGCCACCGTCGTGCCGTCCTACTCGGAGTCCTTCGGCCTCGTGGCCATCGAGTCCCAAGCGTGCGGCACTCCCGTCGTCGCTGCCTCCGTCGGCGGCCTGCGCACCGCGGTGGCCGACGGTCGCTCCGGCCTCCTCGTGGCAAGCCACGATCCCGGTGAGTGGGCACGTGCACTGGAGCGCATGACCACGGGGGAGCGGCAGCGCCTCGCCGACGGTGCCCGCCCGCATGCCGAAGGCTTCAGTTGGGATGCGACCGCGCGCGGCCTCATCGACTCCTACGCGCAGGCCATCGGCGAGCACGCGGCTCTACCCCTCGCCATCGGCACGCCATGACAGGTGACTCGACCGCCAGGGCCTCGGCCACGCGCGCCGTCGAGACCGCCCTCACCGAGACCGGCCTTCCGGTCGAGCGCACCGACGAGCACACCTTCGTGGTGACACTCGAGGGCGAGCACAAGCTCCGCACGACGGTTTCGCTCGCAGTCGGCGATCACGCCCTCTCCATCAATGCCTTTGTGGCACGGCGCCCGGACGAGAACGCCGAGGCCGTCTACCGCTGGCTGCTGGAGCGCAATCGCCGGATGTACGCCGTCGCCTTCTGCATCGACCATCTCGGTGACGTCTATCTCTCGGGGCGGACATCCCTGGGCGCCGTGACCCGTGATGAGGTCGACCGCATTCTCGGCTGCGTAGCGGAGTACTCCGACGGATCGTTCAACACCATCCTCGAGCTCGGCTTCGCCACCGCGATTCGCCGCGAGTGGCAGTGGCGTGTCGACCGAGGCGAGCCCACGGGCAATCTCGAGGCGTTCCGACACCTGGCCGAGCAGTCCGACTGACGGTTGGGAGGATGGCGCCATGACCGCGCCCTACACCCTGGTCCTGCTCCGCCACGGCGAGAGCGAGTGGAACGCCCGCAACCTCTTCACCGGCTGGGTCGACGTAGGCCTGTCCGACAAGGGTCGCGAGGAGGCCGCGCGTGGCGGACGCCTGCTGGCGGAGTCGGGCGTGCTGCCGGACGTGGTGCACACATCGCTGCTCACGCGCGCGATCACTACCGCCAATATCGCGCTGGGCGAGGCCGGGCGAGCGTGGATCCCGGTCGTGCGCAACTGGCGCCTCAACGAGCGGCACTACGGCGACCTCCAGGGCAAGGACAAGAAGGCCACCCTGGAGCAGTACGGCGAGGAGCAATTCATGCTCTGGCGGCGTTCCTACGACGTGCCCCCTCCCCCCATCGATCCCGACAGCGAGTTCGCGCAGACCTATGACCCCCGCTACGCCGCGCTCCCCCCCGAGGCGCGTCCGCGCACCGAGTGCCTCAAGGACGTCGTGCATCGACTCATTCCCTACTGGGAGGACGTGATTGTCGCCGAGGGCCTGCGCCGCGGGCAGACCGTGCTCGTGGCGGCACACGGCAATTCACTGCGCGCACTCGTCAAGCACCTCGACGGCATCTCCGACACCGACATCGCCGCACTCAACATCCCCACGGGCATCCCGCTCGTCTATCGGCTGGACACCGATCTGAAGCCGCTTGTCCCGGGCGGGGAATACCTCGATCCCGAGGCCGCCGCGAGCGCTGCCGCAGCCGTGGCCAACCAGGGTCGCTGACGTGGGGACCACCCGGCTCGAGTTGGACGACACCACCCTGCGCGAGTGGACCGCGACGGTCGTCGCGGTCGATCCGGAGCAGGGCATCGCGCTCGACCGCTCGGCCTTCTACCCCGGCGGTGGCGGACAACCCCCCGACCACGGCGTACTGCTCTGGGGGGGCGTGCAGACGCGCATCGTCGGCGCGCGCTACGGCGACGACGTATGGCTGATCCCGGCCGAAGGTGACCCACTCCCCGCGGTGGGCACGTCGGTGCAGGGCGCGATCGACGACCCTCGGCGCACGGCGCTCATGCGCACTCACTCAGGGCTGCACGTGCTCTCCGGCGTGGTCTTCCGCGACTTCGGGGCGCTCGTCACGGGGTCGAACATGGAGCCACTGGAGGGCCGCCTCGACTTCAATCTGGAGGGGATCCCCGAGGGCTTCAAGGAGTCCGTCGAGGATGCGATCAACGCCGAAGTGGAGGCCGACCGCGCGATCCGCGCGTACTCCCTGGCGCGTGACGAGGCATTCGCGATCCCCGACATCATCCGTACGGCGACCAACCTGCTGCCGCCGGAGATCGAGATCGTGCGCATCGTCGACATCGACGGCCTCGACGTGCAGGCCGACGGCGGCACCCATGTCGCGTCAACCCGACAGGTCGGGCGCATGCGCGTCGTCAAGGTGGAGAACAAGGGCAAGGGCTTCCGGCGCATCCGCGTCGCACTCGAGGACTGAGGGCATGCCCGACGATCGGATCCTCGTGCGCGTGAGTGCCGAGGAACTGCCCCTGCGCGCCCAGGCCCTGCTCGATTCGGGCATCCCCCGGCCGGCCAACTCGCGCTTCCTGGTGCGCCGCACCTACATCAGCTGGGCGCCCGCGGCGTGGCTCGTCTTCCTCCTCGTGATCGGGATTTCGAGTCTGCGGGCGACCATCGTCGCGGGGCTCGATCCATCCGCCGGCGCGGAACGGATTATCTACGGCGTGATGACGGCGATATGCCTGTTCTTCGCCGTCTTCGCCGCGGGAAAATTGATCGTCGGTCTCACTGAGCGGCGCGATGTCAAGCGCGGCGACTACCGCTTGGGACTGCATCTCCTCGGTCTGGACGGCCTACTCATCGCCGGACGCGACCTGCACACCTGGGTGCCGCGCGGCATGCTCCCCGAGCCAGTCAAGGTCACCTCAGGCTCGGGGGAGAGCGTGTATGTGACCTACGTCTACGCGCTGGGAGACGCTGAAGGTCGCGCTGATCGCCTCGAGTGCAGCACCTTGGAGAACACGGCCCTGTGGATGTGGCAGGAGCACGGCTACATGCCCGAAGGAAACCCCTGGAAGTGAGTTAGCTCGTGATCTCCGCGATGCGCACGCGCACGTCGAAGAGATAGACGAGCGCGACGATGACGCCAGCGATGCCGATGATCCCCAGGGTCAGGCCGGGGATGAGGCCGGTGAGCATCGCGATGCCGGTGAGTAGGAGCCACAGCACCTTGGAGACGCGGCCCACCGCAGGGAAGGCCTGGGCGGGCCGGCGCACGCAGTCGACGAAGGCCCAGATCTTCACCACCCCGAAGACGACCCACAGGACGGTGATGACGAGATTCTGGGTGAGATCGAACATCCCTCCAACGTACGCGCCCCGCCTGCATTCCGCAGGCGGGGCGCGCAGTAGGGCTCGTTGTTCAGGTGGATCAAATGCCGACGGCCTCGCGGACGAGGACGACGGTGCGCTCGGCGCCGTGGGCGACGCTGGCCGCGGTCGACTTGGCCTCGCGGGCCACGGTCGTGGCGGTGGACTTCGCCTCGCGGGCAAGGCGCACGGCGCGCTCACGCGCGTCGACGGTGAGGTCCTGCACCTGCTCGCGGGCATCGCGCGTGAGGTCGGTGACCTGGTGCCAGGCACGGCTGGCCGAGTCCGGGACGGAGACGACGCTCTCCTGCACCGTCTCGATGATGTCGGCGACCGTCGCGGGTGCCTCGAACTTCGGCATCTCGAAGGAGCGGACCTCGATGACCGGGATCTCGATGGAGGTGAAGGGCACGGTGCGCGGGGTGACGTTGCTTGACACGTTCGTCACTGCCTGCTGAGCGGTGGATGCGGCCTTGGCGGTCGTGTCCTTCGCCGTCGTGGCCGCCTTGATCGTGGTGGCCTTTGCGGAAGTCGCAGCCTTGGCGGTGGTGTCCTTGGCCGTGGCGGCTGCCTTCGCGGTCGTCGCGCGCGCAGCGGCGACTGCGTTCTTGGGCTTGGCCTTCTCCGCGACCTTCTTGGCGGTCGGCTTCTTCACACTCGACTTCTGGGCTGCGGCGGTCTTCTGCGCGGCGGTGACCTTGTGGGTCTCTGGCGTGCTCATGCGATGTCCTCTCGTGGGTCCCGGGGGGTCTCCCCGGCTCGGTTCTCGGCCTGGAAGGCCCGGTAGATCTCCAGCAGCGTCCGCCGCTGCGCCTCGGTCAGGCTGGTGTCGGCAGCGACGGCATCGACCATGGACAGGCTCATCTCCGGTCGATCGTCTTCGCTGAGGATCCCGGCCTGGACGTAGAGCGTCTCGGCCGAGATGCGCAGGGCGCCGGCAAGCCGGTTGAGGATGTCGGCGCTCGGGCGACGCAGGCCTCGCTCGATCTGGCTCAGGTAGGGGTTGGACACCCCCGCCGCCGCGGCGAGCTGCCGGACGGACATCTGAGCCTGGTCGCGCTGCTCGCGGATGTAGTCCCCGAGTGCCTCGATGCGTGCCATGCCTCCATGGTGCACCGGAGTGCTTGCAATTGCAAGCGGAGCGCTAGCGGGAGCAAGCGTGAGGGTGGTCACACCTCGAGCAGGGCACCCGTGCTGACCAGGAGCCCGACCACGACCACGAGGCAGCCGGCGAGCCCGAGCGCCGCCGAGACGCCCAGGAGACCGGGGAAGTCCCCCCTGCGGACCCGCGCCAGCACCGCCAGATGGGCCACGCCGTAGTAGATGAGGATGAGCGCGGCGGAGAGGGCGAGCGCGAATCCGATGCCGCCCACGATGACAACCAGAGCAGCCAGGACGGCCGCGCTGATCTCGGCGCGCGCGGGGACGCCAGCGCCGCTGCTCACCTGATCCAGCGCCCGGGGCGCATCACCCCCGCGGCCCATGGCGAAGAGCGTGCGCCCGATGCCCGCGATGAGCGACAGCAGCACGGCACCGGCGGCAATGACCGCTCCGATGCGCACGAGCAACTCGAGGGCATCGGAGCCGACGTATCCGGCGATGCTCTCCAGCGGCGCGACCGACAGGACCAGTCCACTGGAGACCGCGCGCAGAACCACCGCGGCGAGTACGGCGTACACCACGATGATGATGACGAAGCTTGCGATCATCGCGCGCGGGATCGTGCGGGCAGGATTGCGCACCTCTTCGCCGAGGACAGTGACGCGCGCGTAGCCCGCGAAGGCGACGAAGAGGATGCCTGCCGCAGCGATCAGGCCGGCACCCGATGGCGCAGGGAGCGCCGCCGCAGCCGGCGTCGATGAGGCCTCGCTGACGGCCGCGCTCACGACGAGAGCCGCAAGCACGACCAGCACGAACGCCACAAGGACCGCTGTGACGCGCACCGACTTGACGATCCCGCGCAGGTCCAGGATCAGTGCCACCGCCACCGCGACGATCCCGACCAGACGCTCGTATCCGGGCCAGGCGTAGGCGCCGATGGTGAGCGCCGCCGCACCCGCCGACGCGGACTTCCCGAGCACGAAGGCATAGCCCGCGACAACCCCGGCGGATCGCGAGAGATAGGCGCGGCCATAGGCGTAGGCGCCACCCGACTCCGGTAGCACGCGCGCGAGGGAGGCCGTGGACGTCGCGTTGAGTGCCGCGACGACCGCGGCGATGGCCAAGGCGACGAGCAGAGCGCCGCCCGCGAGCGCGAGAGCCGGTGTCCATGCCGCGAAGACACCCGTGCCGACCATGGCGCCGAGCCCGACGACGGTCGCACCGCGCACGCCGAGGACACGACGCAGCTCCGCCATGCTCAGCCGATCACCGCGACAACTTCGCCCGCGGGCCGTCCGCCCCCGAGCAGCACCCGGCGCGACTGCTCGGCGATCACGTCGTTGTCGATCCCGATCGCGCGGAGGATGCCGGCCATTGCCACCGGCCGCGCACGCCCGGATCCGTCCTCGATTTTGATCGCGACGGAGCGGCCGTCCGGCAGCACGACGAGATAGACCGCCTCCGCACCCTCCTTGATGAGCGCGCCGGGCAGCGATCGCTGGAGTGCTGCGGCATCGCGCCGCGTGCCCGCGACCCAGTCCGGGTGGTCGCGCATCGCGGCGGAGACCCGACGCGCGGGCTCGTCGTCCTCCGTCGCGATCGAGGCGCCCATGCGCGCAAGGCCAACGACGCTGAGGCCGAAGAGCGGCGCGCCGCAGCCATCCACCGCGACCGCCCAGGGCTCCTCCCGGGCGCGCTCAGACACCTCGGCGACGATCGCGCGCTGCAGCGGGTGCTCCGGGTCGGTGTAGTCCTGCGTGGACCACTCGTTGACCGCGCAGGTGAGCAGCATCGCCGCGTGCTTGCCCGAGCAGTTCATGTACGTCGACGACGGCTGGCCTCCCGCGAGTTGCACCCCCAGTCGCTCGTCGTCATCGATCGGCAGCTCAGCGGGGGTGAGCAGGCTCGACTCGTCAAGACCCGCCCACCCGAGGATGCGGCGTACCCCCTCGAGATGGAAGCCCTCCCCACTGTGTGACGCGCAGGCCAGCGCGAGGAGCTCACCCTCGAGCGGCAGTCCGGCGCGCACCATTGCGGTGCCCTGCGCGGGCTTGTTGGCCGATCGGGGAAGGATCCGGGCGTGGGGGTCGCCCCACGATCGCTCGATGGTGCCGTCGGGCGCGAGCACGACCGCGTGTCCGCGGTGCACGCCTTCGACGACACCGCCGCGACGCACTTCGACCAGGATCGCCGTGGGCCGGGCGGAGTCCGCCCGCTTCACGACTTCCACTGCGCTCACGCGCGCATCCTGTCAGGTGTCGCTAGCGTGCACCCATGCGAGCGGTGATCCAGCGCGTGGACGGAGCCAGCGTCGTCGTCGCGGGCGAGAACGTCGGCAGCATTGAGGGCCCCGGCCTGCTCATGCTCGTCGGCGTCACCCACTCCGATGACGAGGCCATCGCTCGACGGCTCGCCCAGAAGGCCTATGACCTGCGCATCTTCGACGCCTCGCGCTTCGCGACGACACCCGAAGGCGCACGCGAAGTGTCGGCGTCGGACCTTGGCCTGCCTGTCCTCGTCGTATCGCAATTCACGCTCTACGCCGATACGCGCAAGGGGCGCCGACCCACCTGGGATGCAGCCGCGCCCGGGCCGGTGGCGGAACCGCTCGTCGACGTGGTCGCCGACGAGCTGCGCTCACGCGGCGCGGAGGTCGCGATGGGGCGCTTCGGCGCCGATATGCGCGTGAGCCTGGTCAATGACGGTCCGACGACCATCATCGTCGACGTCGACTGATCGCCCGCCACTCCGGCAGCCCCGGAAACCCCGGCAGCCCCGGAATCCCCGGCAACTTTGTCATCTACAACCGCAGTTCCCGGCGGTCGAAACGCGGTTGTAGATGACACAACTGGACATGGTGGCTGGAGCGAGGATGTTGTCGGACATGTGGTCCTCAGCGCACGAGGATGACGGGCTCTTGGCCGGCGGCGATGTCACCGGACTGCGCCCGGACGACGAGGTTGGCGGCCGGATCGACGGACCGCTTGATGACCGCGGTGGCGATAGGACCGAGCTCGTAGTGCCGCGCAGCCGAGGCGACCCAGCCGATCTCACGGTCACCGAGCACGACGGTGTCTCCGTGCGCCGGGAGCGCCTCGGCACCGCCATCGAGATGCAGCAGCACGAGGCGACGAGGAGGTGCCCCGAGGTTGTGCACGCGCGCCACCGCTTCCTGTCCGCGGTAGCAGCCCTTGGCCAGGTGGACAGCCGGCCCGATCCAACCCACCTCATGCGGAAGGGTGCGGTGATCGGTCTCCTGGCCGAGCCGGGGCACCGCGGCAGCGACGCGCAGAGCCTCGAGCGCCCAGGTGCCGGCGGGCTCGTCACCCAGGGCGGCCAGCAACTCCGCGCGCGGCACGATCACCTCGCGGCCGACGAGCACGTCAGGGCGGTGGTCGACGTACTTGGAGGCATCCCCACCGCGATCGCTGCCGGAGTCGGACGCACCCACGCCGGCCATGTCGGCGGGGATCAGCCACGTGACGCGTTCGGCGTCAGGCTCTCGCACGGGCTGCCACACCACCGCCCACTCCCCGCTCGCGTCGGCCACCTCGACGCGCAGCATGAAGCGCATCGAGTCGAGGTAGGCGACGAGGGCGGCAGCCGTGCCCGGCTCCACGGTGATCCACGTCGTGGTGCCGTCATCGGACATATGGAGCTCATGCTCGACGTGGCCGTGGGGGCTGAGGATGAGTGCGGTGGTCGAAGCGCCTGGAGCCAGCGCCTCGAGGTGCTGGGTGGTGAGGCTGTGCAGCCAGGTGAGCCGATCCGGACCGGTGACGGTAACGACTCCGCGGTGGGACAGGTCGACGGCTCCACGGCCCTCGACCAGGCGGCGCTGCTCCGCGTGCGGGTCGCCGTAGTGCCAGGGCACACCCTCATCGGCCCACCCCTCGGGCGCAGGGCACGCACCGGGCAGGTCGAGCGCGGGGCTGCGATAGGGCGTCACCCCAGCGACAACGTCAGTCATCGCGTGCAACTTCCCGGCACGTGCGGCACACGCCATGGATCGCCATGTGACCGATGTCGGTGGAGAATCCCTGCTCGCGATCGAGTGCGTCGAGGAAGTCGCGGGCGACGCCCACCGGGATCGACTCGATGCCATCGCAGGTGCGGCAGACAAGGTGGATGTGCACGTCATCATCGACGGAGTGGTACGTCGGCGATCCGTGTCCGAGGTGCGCGTGGGTGACGAGGCCGACGTCCTCGAGCACTTCGAGAGTGCGATAGACGGTGGAGAGATTCACCTTGGGGGCTTCGACCTGCACGCGCGCGAGGATCTCCTCGGGGGTGCCATGGCCAAGGTCATTGACGGCCGCGAGCACAAGGGTGCGCTGCGGGGTCACCCGATAGCCGCGGGCGTGGAGGCGCTGATCCCAGTCCACGCGCCCGATCCTCAGTCGGCCGGGCGCAGGCGCGCGGAGAGGTGATTGGTCATCGGCTCGCCCACGGCCGCCATGTCGAAGGTCCACATGAGCTCGCCATTGACCAGGCCATAGAGCCGCTCCCCCGCGGAGTAGGGCTTGGCACTCGGCGACGCGGCGATGACATCGGTGCGCAGTGTCGCGCGCGCGCCGGTGATGCGGGCGTCCTCGATGCCGAGCACCTCGTGGGTGCCCAGCCAGAGCTCGGAGTAGCCGGTGGGATGCGCGAGCATCACCTCAACCTCGCCGTCGGGACGCGGCCGCCAGAAGCCCGTCTCCAGGGCGAGCGGGCGAACCTTCTCGCCGTCGTCGTCGAGCAGCCAACTGCGCGAGGCGTAGGAGAGGAAGGGCCTGCCGTCCGTGGTGAAGGAGATCTCCTGGCCGAAGCGGAAGTCCTCGATCGTGGGGTACTGCCCGAGGCCCACGCCCGCCCAGCGGCCAATGAGCCACGAGAGGGGGATGAGCTCCTCGGGCAGGTCGGAGACGGACACCTAGCCCTGGCCCTTGAAGAGCTTGTAGATGACGTAGCCCGAGAACCACGTGATGAAGAGGATCGCGAGGACGAGGAGCCCCGTATAGACGATCTCGAGCATGCCGTCAGCCTACCCCTGCGTGGACCACGCGCCGATGCGCCGCACGAGTGACTCCTCGATCGCACCCTCCGCATGCCCGAAGCCGGGCTCGATCCACAGGTGGGACCCGGGTGCGGCGTCGTGGAGAGCTCGCGGATGGTCGAGGGGGAAGAAGCCGTCGGAGTCGCCGTGGACGATGAGGAGGTCGATGTCGCGCTCACGCACGCGCGCGGCCGCTGCGGTGGGCGGCAGGGGCGGTGGATCGGGCCAGGGCCTGGGGTCGACCCGCGTTCCCAGCACCGTGCGGATGTACGCGCGGCCCGCGGCCGTGGCGATCCCGCGATGAAGCCAGCGCATCGGCATCGTGCCCCGGTAGTACCAGTACGCCGGCCCGCTCACCGCGACAACCGCATCGACCGAAGCGGGACTCAGCAGAGCGGCGTGCCGCAGCACGACCGCGGCACCCATGGAGAAGCCGACCGTGACGACCCGGGTGTAGCCCGAGGCACGCGCCCATGCCACCGCGGCTTCGACATCCATGGGCTCGTGGTGACCCAGCGTGGTCATGCCCCCTGAGGCACCGTGTCCGCGCTGGGTCACGGCGATGACAGACGCCTCCTCGCTGAGGATGGTCGCGATGCGCTCCACGCGCTCCTGGTCGTGGGCGCCGCCGAATCCGTGAGCGACCACGATCGCCGTGGGGGAGGTGGCATGACGCAGGTGCATCGCTGCCAGCCCGACGCCGTCCTGACTGACCAGGGCCAGTGGCTCCGCCCGTGCCGGCACCGGGCTGCGATGCCGACCCGTTCCGTAGGAGCTGTCCGCCGTCACGGGTCGTCATCCTCCCTCAGTACAGACGCTCCTCTCCCCCCGGGTGCTGCGGCGCGGACACCAGGGCCGGGGTCGCCCCTGAGGGCGGGGGCACCCCCGGCGGGGTCGCTATCCTCGCCAGGTGCGCCTGCTCCTGCTCACCCAGGCGGTGGAGCCCTCCGCGGAGGTCCTGCCGGCGCTCAGCCTGCTCCCGCACGCGGTGCGCATCCTTCCCGCGCAAGCCACCGCGCTCCTGGACGCTCCGCCGTGCGATGCGGTTCTCGTCGACGGCCGTCGCGATCTGCCCCAGGTGCGCAGCCTGACGCGACTCATCCGCCAGACCGGGATCGAGCCACCCCTCATCGTCATCGTGACCGAGGGTGGACTCACCGCGCTGCAGCGCGACTGGGGCGTCGATGAATTCGTCGTCGATACCTGCGGTCCGGCCGAGTTGGAGGCGAGACTGCGGCTGGCTGTCGCGCGCTTGGACTCCCAGCCCGACGACGGCCCCGGGGAAATCCGCAGCGGCGACCTCTCCATCGACGAGGCGGGCTACGTCGCCCGCGTGCGCCACCGCACCCTCGACCTCACCTTCAAGGAGTTCGAGCTCCTGCGCTACCTCGCGCAACACCCCGGCAGGGTCTTCAGCCGGGCCCAGCTGCTCCAGGAGGTCTGGGGCTACGACTACTTCGGCGGCACCCGCACGGTCGACGTGCACGTGCGTCGACTGCGCGCCAAGCTCGGCCCCGAGCACGAGGCGCTCATCGGGACCGTCCGCAATGTGGGCTACCGCTTCGTGCCGGCACGACCGGATGACGCGACCGTCTCGACACTCGCGGATTCGGACGACGCCGAGACCCGGGTCCGCGGATGAGCAAGGTCGAGGTCCGCAGCCACCTCGACCGGGCTGAGGTCCTCGATGTCTTCGACCTGGTGGACGACGCCACGCGCCACGACGGCATCACTCCACTCTCGGAGCACGTGATGCTGCACCTGCGCCACGGGGGCGACGACGACGTCCGACACCTCCTCGCCCGCAACGATGCCGGCAGGCTCGTCGGCTATGCCCACCTGGACGTCACGGACCTGGTGGAGGGCCCGAGTGCCGAGACGGTCGTGGCACCGGCCGACCGACGGCACGGGCTCGGTCACGCACTGATCGAGGAACTCATCCGCGTGAGTGGCCGCGACGCGCCCGGCCTGGGCCTGCGCCTGTGGGCGCATGGCGAGAGTGCCGCGGCCACGGGCCTGGCCGAAGGCCTGGGCTTCACCCGCGCGCGGGTGCTCTGGCAGATGCGGCGTTCGCTCATGTCGCCGCTTCCGGACGTCGCCCTCCCCGCCGGCCTGCGGATGCGCACCTTCCTGCCGGGCATCGACGACACGGCGTGGCTTGAGGTCAACGCTGCGGCGTTCGCCCATCTCCCGGACCAGGGCGGTTGGACGCAAGCCGATCTGGATCGTCGCAAGGCCGAGTCGTGGTTCGACCCTTCCGGCTTCCTCGTCGCCACCGACAGCGACGACCAGATCGCCGGCTTCCACTGGACCAAGGTTCACGGCGGGGATCACCCCCATGGCCATGACGACCACGCCCGCCTGCACGCGGAGGGAGTGGACCACTCCCACGGCCATGGGCACGAGCCACTCGGCGAGGTGTACGTCATCGGGGTCGCCCCGACCTGGCAGGGCACCGGTCTCGGTCGCGCCCTCCTCGTGGCCGGACTTCGCCTGCTCGCCGCACGCGGACTGCCCGCGGCGATGCTCTACGTCGACGCGGCCAACACCCCGGCAATCGGGCTGTACTCCAGCCTCGGCTTCACCCACTGGGACACCGACGTTCTCTATCGTCACGCCTGATTCGCTCCCCGGCGCCAGAGCGTCATCCGCAGGCCACCCGGGGGTCACGCGACTGTGGGACCATGGAGCCATGTCCACGGATGCTCCCCAGGCCCACATTCCCCAGGCCGAGGTCGAGTTGGACCAGTCCGCCGTCGCCGCCGTCGAGGCCGAGGCTGGACCCCTGCCTCCTGACCGGTTCCTCGACCGCGAGCTGTCCTGGCTCGCCTTCAATGAGCGCGTCCTCCAACTCTCGGAGGATCCCGATCTGCCCGTCCTCGATCGCGCGAAGTTCATCGCGATCTTCGCGAGCAATCTCGACGAGTTCTTCATGGTGCGCGTCGCCGGCCTCAAGCGGCGCATCGCCACCGGCATCGCAGTGCGCGCCGCAAGCGGGCTGACCCCGCGGGAGGTGCTGGAGTCCATCTGGAGCCGCGCGCACCTCCTCCAACTGCAGCAGGCGACCATCTTCCGCGACGAGGTGCGGCCCGCCCTCGCGGCTCACGGCGTACAGATCCTGGACTGGGCTTCCCTCTCCAGTGATGAGCGCACCGAGCTCGACGCCTTCTTTGATCAGCGCGTCTTCCCCGTGCTCACTCCCCTGGCTGTCGACCCGAGTCATCCCTTCCCCTACATCAGCGGACTCTCGCTCAATCTCGCCGTCGTCGTGCGCAACCCCGTGACCGGCACCGAGCTCTTCGCCCGCGTCAAGGTGCCACCGTCGCTGCCCCGCTTCGTGCCGGTCGATGCGCAGCGCTTCGTGCCCCTCGAGTCAGTCATCGCCGCGCATCTCGACGAGCTCTTCCCGGGCATGGACATCCTGCAGCACCACACCTTCCGCGTGACCCGCAACGAGGACGTCGAGGTAGAGGAGGACGATGCCGAGAACCTCCTCAAGGCCCTCGAGCGCGAGCTCTCGCGCCGCCGTTTCGGCCCCGCCGTGCGCCTCGAGGTGGAGAGTTCCATCGACCCCCATGTGCTCGAGTTGCTCATGGAGGAGCTCGACGTGAGCGAGCCCGAGGTCTTCCGGCTGCCCGGGCCCCTCGACCTCACCGGGCTGTGGTCCCTCTACGCCGTCGACCGCGACGACCTCAAGCAGCCGAGTTTCGTGCCGCGGACGAGCCGCGCCCTCGCCGAGGTGGAATCCGCGTCGGCTCCCGACATCATCGCCGAGGTGCGCGAGAAGGACGTCCTCGTCCACCATCCCTACGACTCCTTCTCCACGAGCGTGCAGCTCTTCTTGGAGCAGGCCGCTGTCGATCCGCATGTCCTCGCCATCAAGCAGACGCTCTACCGCACGAGCGGTGACTCTCCCATCGTGCAGGCGCTCATCGAGGCGGCCCGCAACGGCAAGCAGGTGCTCGCCCTCGTCGAGATCAAGGCGCGCTTCGATGAGCAGAACAACATCGACTGGGGCAAGAAACTCGAGGAGGCCGGTGTCCACGTCGTCTACGGGCTGGTGGGGCTGAAGACGCACTGCAAGCTCTCGCTCGTCGTGCGCGACGACGGCGACCGGCTGCGGCGCTACTGCCATCTCGGCACGGGCAACTACCACCCCAGGACGGCCCGTCTTTACGAGGATTTTGGTCTCTTCACATGCGATGAGCAGGTCGGCGAGGATGTCTCGGACCTCTTCAACGTGCTGTCGGGCTACTCGATGAACACCGACTACCACCGCCTCCTTGTCGCCCCGCACTCGATCCGCACGGGCCTCATCGAGCGAATCGATCGCGAAATCGAGCACGCCCGCGCGGGCCTGCCCTCCGGCATTCGCTTCAAGGCCAACTCGGTCGTCGATGAGCGCACCATCGACGCCCTCTACCGGGCCTCGCAGGCCGGTGTCCCCGTCAAGATCTGGGTGAGAGGCATCTGCGCGCTGCGACCGGGCGTGCCTGGCCTCAGCGAAAACATCCAGGTCATCAGCATCCTTGGCCGCTTCCTCGAGCACTCGCGCGTCTACGAGTTCTGCAACGACGGCGACACCGAGGTGTGGATCGGCTCGGCTGATCTCATGCACCGCAACCTCGACCGACGCGTCGAGACCCTCGTCAGCCTCAAGAGCCCCGAGGAGATCGCGGAGATCGACGCTCTCTTCATCCTGGCCTTCGATCCCGGCACCGCGGCCTGGGACCTGCGCTCCGACGGCACCTGGCAGCGGCGCCTCCTCGCCCCCGACGGCCAGCCGCTCCGCGATCTGCAGGAGACGCTCATCGAGGTGCATCGCACGCGCGGTCGCCTGGTGTGACCAGCACCCACCGCGAGGTCGAGCTGAAGTTCCGGGTGCCCGGAGACTTCGTCCTGCCAGATCTCGGCGACATCCCCGGTGTCTCCCGCATCGAGACGCACCCGACCTACTCGATGTCCAACATCTACTACGACACCCCGGATCTCCGGCTCTTCCGGTGGGGCATCACGCTGCGCCGGCGCGCCGGCGGCCCCGACGAAGGCTGGCACCTGAAGTTGCCGGTGCACGGTGCCGGCGAGGGGGTGCGCGACGAGGTGCGTGCACCGCTCGCCGACACTGTGCCACCGGATCTGGCGCGCCTCGTGACGGCATTCGCGCGCGGTGCCGCTCTCGGCCCAGTCGCCGCGCTTCGGACCGAACGCACTCCCCGGGTGCTCATGCTCGCGGACGGATCACCCGCTGTCGAGATCGTCGACGACACCGTGTCGGTGATGGAGGGCGAGCGCGAGACCACTCGCTTCCGCGAGATCGAGGCGGAGGCGCTCACCGATCCGGCCGACGCTGCGCTGCTCGGCCAGGTCTCCGACGCGCTGCTCGCCGCGGGAGCAGTGCCCGGCACGATGGGCAAGGCCGGGGCCGCCCTGGGCCCGCGGGCCGCCGTACCCCCGGATGTGGCCGAATTGCCCTGGCCGGATGCCAGTGCGCCCGCGGGCGATGTTGTGACGGCCTATCTCACGTTCCATTGCCGCCGACTGCTGCTCGCCGACCTGCTCCTGCGCCGCGACCTGCCCGATGCAGTGCACCAGATGCGCGTCAGCGCTCGTCGACTGCGCAGCGGCCTTGCCGTCTTCAAGCCCCTCCTCGACCAGGAGTGGGCGCAGCGTCTGCGCGCCGAGCTCGGTTGGATGGCGTCGGGCCTTGGGACGGCCCGCGACACCGAGGTGCTGCTTGACCGGCTCGACGCCCACGCGAGGGAGCTGGACGACATCGACTCGGCTCACGCGCGTGCGGTGATCGACACCACGCTCGCGCAGCGCATGTCAGCAGCCGCGGGAGAGGTCGCATCGGTGGTGGACTCCCCGCGATACGCCGCCCTGCTCGAGACTCTCGTGGAGGGTGTACGCCGCCCCACGCTCACTGATAGCGCGCGCGCACCCGCGGACGTTGCCCTGCCACCGCTCGTCGCTAAGGCGTTCCGGCGGCTCGATCGACGCGTCGCGGGCCTGGAACTCGACACGGCGAGCCCGGTCTGGCACGAAGCCCGGATCTCGGCCAAGCGGGCCCGCTACGCCGCCGATGCTGTCGCCCCCGTGCTCGGACACGACATGAGCCGCCTCGCGGAGCGCCTCGCCGACGTCACCGACGTGCTCGGACACCACCAGGACGCCCACGTCGCCCAGGCCACGCTGCGCTCCCTCGTGCCCGAGGCCTCTGCGGAGGGCGCCTTCGCCCTCGGGCGCATGCTGGCCATCGAAGAGGCCGCCGAGATCGCCGACCGGCACACCTTCCTCGACCTCTGGCCAGCGGTCCGCAGGGCCGCCCACCGGGCCGGCGTCGCCTGACGCCGCCGGGTCCCGCCGCCTCCCGCTGGTCCCGCCGCCTCCCGCTTGTCCCGCCGCCTCCCGCTTGTCCCGCCGCCTCCCGCTTGTCCCGCCGCCTCCCGCCGAGTGTGCACTTGCGTGCAGGCAGCCCCGGCGTGTCGCGCACGCAAGTGCACACTCGGCGGCGGAGCGAAGCCAGGCGGCACGGGGCTCCGCACAAGGCACATCGCACTCCGAGGACCCCCTCGCCTGAGGGATTCGGCACTCCTGTCCCCCTGTTCACTTTCGTAGGCAAGAATCCGGTCATGACCGACTCGGAGGTCGTGCGGGCCGCAGGCGTGGTCGTCGTACGCGACAGCCCCCAGGGCCCCGAGGTCGCGGTCATCCACCGAGGCCTGCGCGCCGACTGGTCACTGCCCAAGGGCAAGGTGGAGCCTGGAGAGCATTCCCTCGTCGCGGCCGTCCGGGAGTGCGACGAGGAGACCGGCATCGTCCCGGTCCTGGGGCCACCGCTCGCTCGCCAGGAGTACGTCGCGCTGGGATGGCCGAAGGTCGTCGACTACTGGGCCGCGCGCGTCGGCTCCGACGAGGGCTTCGCTCCCGATGATGAGGTCGAGGAGGTCGAGTGGCTTCCGGCCGATCAGGCCGCTGCCAAGCTCACCTACCCGCGTGATGCCGACCTCGTGCGCGAGGCGGTGGCGCTGCCGAGCAGCAACCCGCTGATCCTCCTGCGCCACACGCAGGCCCTGAAGCGCGCGGACTTCAAGGGAAGGTGGGACGCCGACCGCCCCCTGTCGGGCAAGGGTCGCTCCCAGGCGAAGGCGCTCGTACCCATGCTCGCGGCCTACGGCATCGAGGACGTGCACTCCTCCGACGCCCTGCGCTGCCGCGAGACCGTCAAGCGCTACGCCAAGTCCATCGATGCCGAGGTGCAGCTCGAGCCGGCGTTGAGCGAGGAGTCCTTCGACGAGAAGCCCAAGCGCGCGGTGCGCAGGATGCAGGAGCTCCTGCTGGACCCGCGACCGCTTGTGGTCTGCACCCACCGCCCGCTCCTGCCCGCCCTGGTCGAGGCCATCGCCGGCCTGCGCATCACGGGCTCCTTCGACCTCGATCCGAAGCTGTCTCCCGGCGGGTTCCTCGTCGTGCACCGGCACTTCCCCGAAGACGCCGAGGAGCCGGTCATCCTCGCGGTCGAGCGTCACGCGGTCTCCCGGGACTGACCGGCGACGATTCAGCCAGACGTCCGATTTCGTTCACCTGCAGTTCACCTTGGCCCCGCCGCAGGGTCACACTGGCTTCGTAGGTTCGACCTCGTCCAGTTGTCAACTCACAGGAGGACCAGGGTGACTCGCACCCGCACCGCCGCCATCGCGGCACTTGCCATCTCCAGCGCCCTCGTGCTCGCCGCCTGCGGCGGGGGCTCCAGCAGCGACTCGAGCGCCTCCGGCGACTCCAACCTGAGCGGTGCCGTGCGCATCGACGGATCGTCGACCGTCTACCCGCTCACCGCTCTCGCTGCCGAGGACTTCATGGCCGCCAATCCCGGCGTGCAGGTCACCGTGGGCTCCTCCGGCACCGGCGGCGGCTTCGAGAAGTTCTGCCGCGGCGAGACCGATGCCAACGACGCCTCGCGCTCCATCAAGGAGGAAGAGGCGGCCGCCTGCGAAGCTGCCGGCATCCAGTACGGAGAACTCCAGGTCGCGGTCGACGCACTCACCGTCGTCGTCAACAAGGAGAACACCTGGGCCACCTGCCTCACGGTCGAGGAGCTGGCCGCCATCTGGGCACCCGGCTCAACGGTCAACAACTGGAACCAGGTCCGCGCCGACTTCCCCGACGTCCCGCTGCAGCTCTTCGGTGCGGGCACCGACTCGGGCACCTTCGACTACTTCACCGACGCCATCAATGGCGAGGAGGGTGCCAGTCGCACCGACTACACACCCACCGAGGACGACAACGTCACCGTCCAGGGCGTGAGCGGCTCGCAGGGCGGCCTGGGCTACTTCGGCTTCACCTACTTCGAGGAGAACGCCGACAAGCTCACCGCGGTGCAGATCGACAGCGGCGCCGGCTGTGTCGCCCCGAGCGTCGAGACAGCCCAGGACGGCACCTACACGCCGCTGTCGCGCCCGCTCTTCATCTACCCCTCGAAGCAGGCCCTGGCCAAGCCCGAGGTGAAGGCGTTCTTCGACTTCTACGTCGCCAACGATGCGACGATCGCGGCCGATGCGCTCTTCATCCCCCTCAATGAGGAGCAGAAGGCCAAGCTCCAGGCCGACTACGCCGCTCTCGCGGGCTCCTGACGACCCGTA
>VGBQ01000015.1 GCA_016870425.1 Actinomycetota bacterium
GACCCGGGAGCCGTACTGGCCGCTGATGCGGGTGGAGGCGACGGTGAACTTCGAGCCGTAGGCCTTGGCAGTGCCCCCGCAGGTCTCGTGTTCCTCGCAGGAGGTGGCCGCTGCCAACCTCGAAGTCTCATCCCTAGCGGACCTGCTCGCGGCGGCTGGCGTTGCGCTACCGGGCAAAGGCCGGGCACAGTAACCCGAGAGCCCTCACTCGGAAGTCCCAGGTGGACCCGAGTTGAATTACCGGCGCGTTCCCAAGGGGATATCAATATGTATAGAAGTGACAGGAGTTAAACAGCCCCGGGTCAAGTGCGTTGAGCGGCCACTTGCTCCGAGAAGAACCCACCCCAAGCCTGTGTGTGGCCTCCTGTGAGCCCCTGCCCCCTAGCCCCCTTGCAGAACCCCCTAGCCCGGCCCCGCATCTGTATGTCCTTGTAGCCCCTGGTGAGTACGCATTGAGTACGCATCACCTGGGGTGACGCGGTGCCACTTGGGGAAACGAGGGCCGAGAACGTCAAGCACGGCAAGGGGAACTGGGTGGGGCGGGTGGGGCTCGAACCCACGACCTGACGGATTATGAGTCCGCTGCTCTGACCAACTGAGCTACCGCCCCTGGCGCCACATTGTGCCGGGCCGCTGCCACCGGGTGGCCCCCGCCACTAGATTGGCGCGACGTACCCACCCTGGGAGGACCCATGGTTCGCCGCGCCCTTGCCACACTCGCCGCCACATCTCTCATCGCCCTGGTCAGCCTCGCGGCCGCGCCGGCGCAGGCCACTAAGGCCAAGGTCCTGACATTCGACGTCGACCTAGTGAGTTCGGGCACCACCCTGCAGACCCTGCCGGGTGGCGTGACCTACGGCTGGAACGACCTCGGCGGCCCGACGCGATGGGGCAAGAGGTCGGCCCAGGTGAGATTCCTCGGTTCGGTGGACTACGTGGATGGGACGGGCCCTTTCGGCGGCTTCGTCACCATCACCCGCTCGGACGGGGCCATCCTCTCTTTCTCGGTGACGGGCTGGGCGACGACGCCTGCCGGTCAGCAGGGGACCGCCAACGCGAAATTCCGCGGGACATTCACGATCATCGGGGGCACAGGGCCCTACGCCGGGGCCCGGGGCACCGGCACCATGGACGGCCACCGGAAGGCGGCCCTCGGCAGCCCGGTCGAACTGACTTTCACCGCCACCGTTGAGCAAAGAAGCTAGTCCCACGAGCCCCACGGGCCCATTTATCCCCAGGTTTATCCACATCTTCACGCCCCCGGTTGGCCGGTCGTGATCATCCTGTTACCATCAGACCGGTCCCTGACCACGATGTGCCCACCGGATGACCGGATGGGACACACCGCAGACGGGACTGCGACACACGACCAGACCGACCAACCGTGCCGAGTCCGATCTCCGCGAGGAGTGAGGAGCCGGGGACCCAGGTACCTGGGGCGAATCGCTCAGTGTCCGCACTGCGCGTAGGGCAATCCCCGCCCGAGCCCGACAGCTCACCCGGTAGGCCAGAGGGATAGAGGATGACCGTGCCGCATCAACCGCGACGCTTTCGGCGAGCTCTCATCGCTGCCGTGTCCGTGAGCGCCCTGACCGCCGCCACCCTGATGGGCATCGGCTCGTCCAGCGCAGACCTCCGCCAGGACGTCGAAGACGCCCGGGCCTATCTCGAGAGCCTCGAGATGAAGGCCGCCGCCGCCCACGGACTCGTCGAAGAGGCTGAGTACGCCGTGGCGCAGGTCCAGGGCAAGATCGACAAGACCAAGACGAAGGTCGCCAAGGCCAAGGCGCAGCTCGAGGAGACGCAGGACACCATCGGCCGCTACGCCGCGACCGCCTACCGCTCCGGGGGCGTCGACTCCTCCCTGCAGCTCCTCCTCGTTGAGGATGCCCAGCAGTTCCTCGACCAGGCTGTGGTCCTCGACATCGTCGCTTCCGGACAGAGCGCGGCACTGCGCAAGACCCAGGCGGCCCGGCTCCAGCTGGCCCAGGCGGCCGCCGAACTCGCCCAGCAGGAGGAAGCCGAGCAGTGGGCCCTCAATGACCTCGAAAACCGCTCGGCCGAATTCGACGAGGCCGTCTCCAACGCCGAGAGCTACCTCAACGGCCTCGAGCAGGAATTGCGCGAGCAGATCGAAGCCGAGCGACTTCGCCGCGAGGCGGAGGCTCGCGCGGCGGCGGCTGCAGCTGCGGCTGCACTCAACACCGGTGGCGGAGGGTCATCCTCAGGTGGCTCGTCCACGGGCACGACTTCCGCGAACGGTGGGCCCAACGATGACGGCGCCTACAACAACAACGGCGGGTCGGGCGGCGCCTACTCCGGCGGCAGCGGTGTCAGTTCGGACCGCGCGGCCATCGTCGTCTCCTACGCGCTTGCTCAGGTGGGCAAGCCCTACAGCTTCGCCGCCCAGCCCCCCAGCTCATGGGACTGCACCAAGCTCACAGCAGCCGCGTGGGCCCAGGTCGGCGTACGCCTCACCCCATACTCCTACGTCCAGGCCCAGGAGGTCCGCCGGATCTCACCCGATGAGCTCCAGCCCGGCGACCTTCTCTTCTTCTTCAAGAACGGCGCCCACCACGCCTCGATGTACATCGGCGGCGGCATGATCGTCGAGGCCTCCAGCCCGTCCACGGGCGTGCGCGTCACCGACGTGTGGAATTCCTGGAACGTCGCCCACTTCTCGTGGGCGGGGCGGCCGTACGGCTGATCGGCACAGACATGAAGCACGAAGGGCCCCTGCTCCCGCAGGGGCCCTTCGTATTGCTCCCGCACCTGGACTCGAACCAGGAACCACTCGATTAACAGTCGAGTGCTCTGCCAATTGAGCTATGCGGGATCGGGCGTGAAGAAGGATAGCAACGCGTCCTAGACCCCCAGCGTGGACCTCAGCTCAGCCAAGGCAGCATCTGCCTCCGCTCTCAGAGCCGGATCGAGCGGATCGAGGCCGGCATCGAAGGTCACGGTCCAGCGAAGTCCCTCTCCTGCGCGACGCGCGACCACGCGGGCCCCGAGCTCCCCGCGCAGGGGCAGCCGCTCGCTGACGACCACGCTGGACGTGACGCGTTCGTAGATGACCGTGGGCAGGGAGCCGGGGTCGGCGAGCATGACGCGCCAGGCGCGGTCCCGGGCTCGGGGATCGGCTCGGCCCTCGACGATCAGGACCGCCGCATCACTGAAGGTCGCTTTGACGATGAGGTCCCAACCCAGGCGCAGCATCTCCGGCACCGGGAGGTAGAGCGCGGCATCCGTCGCGATGGCGAACCCGGCCGGCTGCACTCGGGCCCAGGAGAGGAGCCGCTCACCCTCAGGCACGAGGGAGCGGACATCGGCGGGGGCGCGGCGTAGCAGGCCCATTCAGCCCTCGCGCTGTTCTCGTAGATCGCGGCGGTAAGCCTCGAGCGCCATGAGGTCGGCAAAGGCGGCCGCCTGCTCAGGGGTGCCCTCCTCCAGCCGTTGAAGGCGCCCGCGCAACTCGCCGATGCGACGTGCGGCATCCATCTCGAGTAGACGGGCAATCACCGATGTGGCATAGCGGGCGTCTGCGTCCTGGGAGACAGGCAGCGGCTCCACCGCCAGACCACGCACCCGACCGCGCACCTCGTCGTCGGGGCAGGCATCGAGCACCGCGTCAACCCAAGCCAGCCCTACGAGCTCGGGGCGAGGGCCACCCGCAGCGGCAATGGCCTCGTGCACCTCCCGCAGCGCCTGGTCCGGGTAGGCATCGGGCTCGACCGAGGCGTACCACGCACTCACCAACGCCGGCTCCTGGAGCGCGCACTTGAGCGCCTCGCGCTGCACAGCCAGCATGGGATCACGCGCATCGGGGCGGCGCGGCGGTGGCGCGGCCTGCCTTCCCCCTCCCACTGCGCGCGTCACCGACGCGGGATCCATGCCAAGCCATCCCGCGAGGCGCCGGGTGTATTCCGGGCGAAGTGCCGGGTCCTTGATCTTGGCGACGATGGGAGCCGCATCGCGCAGGGCAGCGACACGGCCTTCGGCACTCTCGAGGTCATACGACGCCAGGGTTGATCGGATAGCGAACTCGAAGAGTGGCACCCGGTGGTCGACCAGAGAGCGCACGGCCGCGTCGCCATGCTGCTGACGTAGGTCGCAGGGATCGAGTCCGTGCGGCTCGACGGCCACGAAGGTCTGGGCCACGAACCGCTGATCGTCGTCGAAGGCCTTGAGTGCAGCACGCTGGCCGGCAGCGTCGCCATCGAAGGTGAAGACCACCTCACCCCGGAGACGATCGTCATCCATGAGCAGTCGCCGCAGCACCTTGATGTGCTCACCCCCGAAGGCGGTGCCGCACGTCGCGACGGCGACCGGCACGCCGGCGAGCTGGCAGGCCATGACGTCGGTGTAGCCCTCGACGACCACGACTCGCTGCTGCTTGGAGATCTCCTTGCGCGCGCGGTCGATGCCATAGAGCACCTGGCTCTTCTTATAGAGCGGGGTTTCCGGGGTGTTGAGGTATTTCGGACCATCGTCGTCCTCGAGGAGTCGCCGCGCTCCGAAGCCGACGACGTCACCCGCCAGATCGCGAATGGGCCAGATGAGGCGGCCGCGGAAGCGGTCGTAGACCCCGCGATTGCCCTGAGACACCAGGCCACCGGCCAGGAGCTCGGCGTCGGTGAAGCCCTTCTGCCGCAGATGAGTCGTGAGGGAGTCCCAGGACTTGGGCGCGAAGCCGAGCCGGAAGTCCTCCGCGACCGCCGCATCGAACCCACGCTCCGCGAGGAAGGTGCGAGCGGGGGCGGCATCGGGCGAGGCGAGCCGCGAGATGAAGTACTCCTCCGCTGCCCGATTGGCCTCGACCAGGCGCGTGCGCTGTCCCTGCTGGCGGTTGACGCCGGCACCGCCCTCGACGTAGCGCAGGGTGACGCCGGTGCGTCCGGCAAGTTTCTCGACCGACTCGGCGAAGGTGAGGTGGTCGAGCTTTTGCACGAAGGTGATGACGTCGCCGCCTTCCTGGCAGCCGAAGCAGTAGTACATGCCCCGGGCCGGAGTGACATGGAAGCTGGGCGAGCGCTCGTCATGGAAGGGGCAGAGTCCCTTGAGGGAGCCGCCTCCCGCGGGCTTGAGGGCGACGTAGTCGCGGACGATCTCGTCGATCCGCGCCTTCTCGCGCACCAGGGCGACATCCTCATCCCTGATCCGCCCGGCCATGGCTCGATCCTAGGTCGCCCCGCCGACTCGCCGCTGCGGCTATCCCCCGGTCCCGGGCTAGCGGCACAGGCGAGCGTGCCAGGCCAGCGCGCTGGCATCGGTCAGGCTCGCGACCTGGTCGATGACCACCCTCAGCCGACCGCCGTCGTCGGCTGCGGCATCGAACTCCGGGGCGATCCAGGGCTCGAGATCACGGCCGCCGCGCAAGACCAGCGCCGAGACCAGCTCAGCGATCATCGTCCGCTGGCGGGCGTACTCGACATCGGCGCCGGCGCGGTTCATGACGTAGATCGCGGTCATCGCCTTGAGCGCCGCGACTTCGGCTCGCACGCCCTCGGGGACGACGAGGCTCGCGGCGTAGCGGGTGAGCCGCTCCCCCGGATATGCCTCGCGCGTCGCGCGCTCCGCTGCCGCGCAGAAGCGGCCGATCAGGCGGGAAGTCGCCGTCTTGAGTGCGGCTAGGTCACGTTGGGATCCGTCGTACGACGACGGCCAGTAGTCCAGGGCGAGCAGGCGATCAAGGGCCGAGCCGATCGAAGCGGGGTCGACGAGCGGGAGGTATCCCCGGTGGGCCACGTCCATGATGTTCTCGCGCTCGGTCGCCGAGGTGAACATGTCGAGGGTGATGAGTCCCGCGTGCAGGGCGTCCTCGAGATCGTGCACCGAGTAGGCGACGTCGTCAGCCCAGTCCATGACCTGCTCCTCGAGGCAGGTGCGCTCCCCCGGAGCACCCTCGCGCAGCCAATGGAAGATCTCTGCGTCATCGGCGTAGTAACCGAACTTGTGGGACTGCCCACCCAGGTCAGAGCCGCGGCGGTCGTCGATCGTCGCAGGATCACGTCGCGGCCAGGGGTATTTGCACGCGGCATCGAGGGACGCGCGCGTGAGATCGAGTCCCACGCTGCGCCCGGTGGCCGGGTCGATGACCTTTGCCTCCAGGCGAGTCATGACCCGCAGGGTCTGCGCATTGCCCTCGAAGCCACCGATCGACTCGGCCAGCCGATTGAGCTCGCCCTCGCCGTTGTGCCCGAAGGGCGGGTGGCCCAGGTCGTGGGCGAGGCCCGCGACGTCGACGAGGTCGGGGTCGCAGCCGAGTGCCGCCCCCATCTCGCGGGCAATCTGGGCAACCTCGAGGGTGTGGGTCAGGCGCGTGCGCGGGAAGTCGGCACTGCCGGCCACGAGGACCTGCGTAGTCGCCGCGAGACGGCGCAGGCCCGCAGAGTGCAACACCCGGGCACGGTCACGGACGAAGGGCGAGCGCTCACTCGGGCTGTCGTGCACCCACCGCTCAACGTCGGCGGGCGAATAGCCCGGAGGGATGCTCACATGCACGACCCTAGTCGCACGCTCAAATCTCCGTCCTGACGAGCGATCTGGTCGGTTCTGATGCCACAGGGGGCCGAAAATCAGCCGTTTCGCTCGTCAGGACGGGGGTAGTGGGTCAGCGGCTGTCCGAACTCCCCGCACCCAGGGATGCCCGGCCAGCCTCGAGTCGAGCGACCGGGACCCGGAAGGGTGAGCATGAGACGTAGTCGAGGCCAACCTCGTCGAAGAAGTGGACCGAATCCGGATCGCCCCCGTGCTCACCGCACACCCCGCACTTCAGCCCCGGACGCACGGCCCGGCCCTGCTCCACGGCCAGGCGCACGAGTGCGCCCACTCCCTCGCGGTCGATGGACTCGAAGGGAGACACGCCAAAGACACCCCTGTCCAGGTAGGTAGAGAAGAACGCCGCCTCGACATCATCGCGGCTGAAGCCCCAGGTCGTCTGCGTGAGGTCATTCGTCCCGAAGGAGAAGAACTCCGCCGCCTCTGCGATCTGGCCCGCGGTCACCGCCGCCCGGGGCAACTCGATCATGGTGCCGATGGGGAAGCGCAACTGGCAGCTCTCGGTCTCTCCCACCTCTGCCAGGACCCTGGTCGCCTCCTCGGCGACCAGCTCCAGCTCCTGGATGGAGCCGACGAGGGGGATCATGATCTCGGCGCGTGGGTCACCCCCGGCCCGCTGCCGCAGGCAAGCAGCCTCGGCGATCGCGCGCACCTGCAGGGCGAAGAGCCCGGGGAGCACCAACCCGAGGCGCACCCCGCGCAGGCCCAGCATGGGATTTTGCTCATGGAGCCGATTCACCGCCTGCAGCATGCGCAGATCGGCCTCATGGCCCTCACCCCGCTCCTCAGCAAGGGCCACGCGGATCGCCAGGTCGGTGCGATCAGGAAGGAACTCATGCAGCGGTGGATCGATGAGCCGGATCGTGACGGGCAGGCCGTCCATGGCTTCCAGGATCCGCGTGAAGTCATCACGCTGCAGTGGCAGGAGTGCGTCCAGCGCCTCGCGGCGTTCGCCGTCATCATGGGCCAGGATCAGCCGTTCGACGTACTGCTTGCGATCCCCGAGGAACATGTGCTCGGTGCGCAGGAGTCCAATCCCCTCGGCACCCATGCGCCGAGCGCGTGCCGCATCGGGCGCGGTGTCGGCGTTGGCGCGCACGAGCATGCGGCGCGATCGATCCGCGTGACGCATGACACGGTCGACCGACTTGATGAGGTCCCGAGTGGCGTCATCGGCATCATGCAGTGCGGAAGCCACCCCTTCCTCGAAGTAGCGGACGACGGGACTGGGTACGACGGGCACCTCGCCCAGGAATACCTGCCCGGTGCTTCCATCGATGGAGAGGATGTCCCCCTCGGAGATCACGGTGCCGTCGGGGGCAGTCATGCGCTTGGCGGACGTGTCGACCCTGAGCTCCTCGGCTCCGCAGACGGCGGTCTTGCCCATGCCACGGGCGACCACTGCAGCATGGGAGGTCTTGCCGCCGCGGCTGGTGAGGATGCCGGCGGCGGCCACCATGCCCTCGAGATCGTCGGGATTGGTCTCCCGACGCACCAGGATCACCGCGCGTCCCGCCTTGGCCCACTCGGTGGCGGTGCGCGAGTCGAAGACCACCGCCCCGACCGCCGCGCCCGGTGATGCGCTGACACCGCGCGCTAGGAGGTGGTGTCCAGTGTCATTGGCGAAACGCGGGAACATCAACTGCACCAGTTGGGCACCGGTGACGCGACGGACGGCTTCGTCAGCATCGATGACGCCCTCGTCGACCAGTTGCACCGCGATCCGGAAGGCAGCAGCCGCCGTGCGTTTGCCGACACGGGTCTGAAGCATCCACAGCTTCCCGCGCTCGACGGTGAACTCGATGTCGCACAGGTCCTGGTAGTGCAATTCGAGCCGCCGCATGATGTCGAGGAGCTCGTCGTACACCTCGGGGTCCCGCTCACCGAGCTCGACGAGCGGGAGGGTATTGCGGATGCCGGCCACGACATCCTCGCCCTGGGCATCAGGCAGGTAGTCGCCGTAGACCCCGGGGGCACCCGTGGCGGGATCACGCGTGAAGGCCACTCCCGTGCCCGAACCCTCCCCCAGGTTGCCGAATGCCATCGCCTGCACGTTGACAGCCGTGCCGAGGTTGTGCGCGATGCGCTCGCGACGGCGGTAGAGCCGCGCGCGATCGGTGTTCCACGAGCGGAAGACCGCCAGGATGGCCAGGTCGAGTTGCTCGCGCGGATCCTGGGGGAAGTCCCGGCCGGTCTGCTCGCGAATGATGCTTTTGTACGCCGAGACGATCTCCTTCAGCGTCGGCACGGGGATATCGACGTCGGAATGGACACCCGCCTCCGACTTCGCCTTCTCGAGAGCCTCCTCGAAGAAGTGCCCGGGAATATCGAGCACTGTCTTGCCGAACATCTGGATGAGGCGCCGATAGGAATCCCAGGCGAATCTCTTGTCGTCTGAGATGCGCGCCATGCCCTTGACGCTCGCATCATTGAGTCCGATGTTGAGGACCGTCTCCATCATGCCCGGCATCGAGTAGCGCGCCCCCGAGCGCACCGAGACCAGTAGCGGGTCGTCCGGATCGCCCAGGCGGCGGCCCATGCGCTCCTCGAGACGATCGAGCTGCACGCTCACCTGCTCGGCCAGTTCGGCGGGCTCGTGACCCTGCTCGAGATAGGCCCGGCAAGCCTCCGTCGTAATCGTGAAACCTGGGGGCACCGGCAGGCCCAGGCGCGTCATCTCGGCCAGGTTGGCGCCCTTGCCTCCGAGCAGGTCGGCCTGGCTTCGACTGCCTCGGGCGAAGTCGAACACGTAGGTCGGCACGGGGCCATGCGACCACGCCGCAAGCGCTTGCCGCCAGGGACTTCGGTCTCTATGCCGTCAACAGGAACGGTCCATCTGGCGGACCGCGCCCTCCCCGGGCCACCCCGGCCCGGAAATCAAGACTTCCGCGGCGGCCGAAGTCTTGATTTCCCGGCGAGCCTTCGCGCCGCCATGACACAGGCAGGTGCCCGGATATCGAGCAGGCTCAGCGAAGGGTCCAGGTCATGGGGACCCGGTCTTCGCCGGGCCCGTCATAGTCGGGCACCACGGGTCCGATCTCGAAGCCGAGGGCGGCGTGGAAGGCCAGGGATGTGGTGTTGACGGGCGACGTCACCGCAGCAATGCGCGAGCGTCCGGCGGCCTTCGCTTCACGTGCCACTCGGGCGTACAGCTCGCGCCCTAGGCCTGAGCCCCGCAGGGCCGGATCCACTCCAATGAAGTGGACGTACACGGTCTGCACATCATCGGGCGACAGGAAGGCGACAGCGAATCCCGCGAGGCGGCCGTCAGCATCCTCAACGACGTACGACGTCTGCGCAAAATGATCGATGAAGAGACGCGGGAGCATCGCCGCCATCGCACGGCCACCCCACCAGTCATCGACCACCGCGACGATCCGTGCGTGGTCGGATGGATCGGGTCGCCTCCAGGTCAGCACGGGCTAACCGCCACTTACGGAGAGTTCGGCCTCACGCACGCACGCGGCCGATGCCGCGTCGAGGTACGGCGATTCGAGCCATCCGTCGGGCAGTGCCGGTGGGCGCTCGCCGCCGGTGCGGCCGCGTGGAGCCGCCATCACGGCCTCGTCAGGGGGCTGATCGGGGTCGATGTGCGCCAGCCAGCGATCGAGTTCGTCAAGCGAGCCAACGTTGGCCAGACCGAGGCGCACCTGGCGTTTGACCGAGTAGCCCTTGAAGTACCAGGCCACGTGCTTGCGGATCTCCCGCGAGCCGGTGTATTCACCGAACGCCTCGATGAGCAACTCAGCGTGGCGTCGGAAGGTCGCCATGACGACGGGTAGGTCAGGGTCGCCGGGGATCGCTTCCCCGGCGAAGGCCGCAGCCAACTGGCCAAAGAGCCACGGGCGACCGAGGCAGCCGCGCCCCACGACAACTCCCGCGCAGCCGGTCTGCTCGACCATCGCCAGGGCGTCGCCGGCACTGAAGATGTCACCATTGCCGAGCACGGGGAAGCCGTCGAGGGCGTCGACGAGCCGTGAGATCGCCGACCAGTCGGCAGTGCCGGCGTACATCTGGGCGGCGGTGCGCCCGTGCAGCGCGACCCAGGCGACTCCAGCATCGCGCGCGACGCGACCGGCCTCGAGGAAGGTGAGGTGCTCCTCGTCGATGCCCTTGCGCATCTTCACGGTGATCGGCACGCGCCCGTCCGCCGCGCGCACGGCACCCTGCACGATGTCGGCGAAGAGATCGCGCTTCCACGGCAGCGCGCTGCCACCTCCCTTGCGCGTCACCTTGGGCACGGGGCAGCCGAAGTTGAGATCGACGTGGTCTGCCATGTCCTCGTCCACGACGAGCCTCACCGCCTCGGACACGACGACCGGATCCACGCCGTAGAGCTGGACTGACCGGGGCGACTCGTCGTCATCGAAGCGCACCATGTCGAGGGTGGCCTCATGACGCTCGACGAGCGCCCTCGACGTGACCATCTCACTCACGTAGAGACCGGCCCCCTGCTCGCGACACAGGCGCCGGAAGGCCCGGTTGGTGATGCCCGCCATCGGCGCGAGCACGACGGGTGGATCCACCGTGAATCCGCCGGCAACGAGGGCAGCCATGGTCGCCATTGTGGCGCGGCTTGTCCGAGACGCCACGATCGGCACCCTGTCGCTAGGCTAACTATCCCGCGAGACAAGGAGCCCTGTGTCGAAGACCGATGCCGTGCGCATGGACCCTATCGACGAGGCGATCACCGCCATGGCGGAAGGCCGTGCTGTGATTGCCGTCGACGACGAGGGCCGCGAAAACGAGGGCGATCTGATCTTCGCCGCCGAGAAGGCGACGCCGGAACTCACGGCATTCATGATCCGCCACACCAGTGGCTACATCTGCGTGGGCATGACCGGCGAGGACCTCGACCGCCTTCACCTGCCACCCATGACGGTGGTGAACGAAGACCGCAAGGGCACGGCGTACGCCGTCACGGTCGACGCGCGCGATGTCACTGCGACCGGGATCTCCGCGACCGACCGCGCCATCACCATCCGTACCCTCGGAAATCCCTCAACCACCGCGGCTGATCTCACGCGCCCGGGGCATGTTGCTCCCCTGCGCGCCGTGCCCGGCGGGGTCTTGCGCCGGCCGGGCCACACCGAAGCCGCCGTCGACCTTGCGGGGCTTGCCGGCCTCCACCCCGCAGGCGCGCTGTGCGAGATGGTGAACGACGACGGCACCATGATGGATGCCGCCCAGTGTCGAGCCTTCGCCGACGAGCACGGACTGCCACTCGTCTCCATCGCCGATCTCATCAGGCACCGTGGACAATCCGAGCGGCTCATCGATCGCGGGGCCGCCACTCCCCTGCCGACCGAGCACGGTGAATTCACGATCATTGGCTACCGCAGCCTCGTCGACGATTCCGAGCACGCTGCGATCGTGGCCGGCGACATCGGCGATGGCCAGGACGTCCTCGTCCGCGTGCACGTCGAGTGCCTCGCCGGGGACGCTTTGCACTCATCGGGGTGCCGGTGCGGCGATCGACTGAGGACGTCCATGGCACGCATCGCCGCCGAGGGTCGGGGGGTGCTCCTCTACCTGCGACCGGCCGCGTCGGGTGCCACCCTCCTGGGAGGGCACACCTCGACGTCGGGCACGGGTGACGCACTTGACTATGGACTGGGATCGCAGATCCTGTCTGACCTCGGCGTGCACAGCATGCGCCTGCTCACCGGCTCCCCCGACCGCCGCTACAGTCTGGACGGCTTCGGTCTGGAGATCCGCGAGGCAATCCCCCTCGCTTAGCCGGGGCCCTCGTCCAGCAGTGCTTGCGCGGTAGCCAGATCTGTCACGAGCGTCGTGAGCCAGCCGCCGCGCACCGCTCCCCTGATGGCAGCGACCTTGTGCGGCCCTCCCGCCACGCCCACTCGACGGGGGATGCGACGGAAGTCGTCCAGGGATATCCCGACGACGCGTGCGTCCAGAGCCGAGGCGACCGGCTCGCCGGACGAGTCGAAGAAGCGGAAGCAGATGTCGCCCACCGCTCCCGCCGAGGCGAGCTCGCGACCGTCTGCGGGACTCCAGGCGTTGCCACTGTCTCGGACCAGGGCGGACGGCTCGAGTGACCCGATGCCGACGAGGGCGACGGTGACCTGTGACCAGGCACTGATGATCGGGGCCAGGGCCGGATCTGCCATGAGGGCATCGCGTGCGGGGGCTGAGCCAAGGATGCCCGGCGCAGGCAGGGTGACCGGTTCGCTCCGCGTCGCCTGAGCGAGCAGTGTCACCAGGCGCACAGCCTGTGCCTGGACCTGAGGATCCCCATGACCGCCGACCAACTGGACAACACTGCGGGTCTGGGTCGACTTGGTCGCGGATGACGCGCCCATGGACGTCGCGGCCCCGAGCAGGGTGGCCGACCACGACGACACCCCAATCGAGCCCTCCACACCGAGCGTTGCCTGCAGATAGTCGGCCGCCCTCAGGCCCAGGTCCGCAGCGAGATCCGCACCCGGTGGCGCCGCATCCACGACGACGGCATCGACGAGCCCGAACCGTCGCTGGAGCTCGTCCTCCACGTCAGCATGCACCCCGTGAGGGGGGACAACCTGCACGCGAAGGATCCCCGCTTCGCGGGCGCGCGAGAGCAGGCGCGACACCGACGCCTGGGAGAGGTTGAGGCGGCGCCCGATATCCGCCTGGCGTAGGCCCTGCTCCGCGGACAGCCGGGCGACCTTGGTCATCAGCTCCGCCTGGCTCCAGGCAGCGGCATCGGTCACGGGATGGCACCCACGATGTCGAGGCACGCGGCAGAAATGCCAGCGGCGGTGACGCCCGAGATCTCATGGATGTGCTCGACCGATCCCGTCGGCGCGAAGCCCTGGAGGCCAACCATGCGCATCCGCGCGGGAAGTCGCTCCGCGAGGAACTCCGCCACGGCTCCCCCGAGGCCGCAGGTATAGGCCTCTTCCACCGTCACGACCCCGGCGGTGCTCCTTGCGGCATCGAGGAGCGCCTCGCCGTCCAGGGGGACCAGCGAGCTCATGGCCACGACGCGCGCGGCTACTCCCTGCTGAGCGAGCGCGTCCGCGGCCGCGAGGGCGCGCGTGACTGCTGTGCCGAGGGCCACGATGGCGACGTCGTTGCCTTCGCGAAGGACATGGGCGCGCCCGGGGTGGAAAGGCAGTCCTTCCGCGTAGAGATCGGGGACGCCCGTGCGGCTGATGCGCACGAAGACCGGACCATCATGCTGTGCCGCCCACTTCACCGCCGCCGACGTCTCCGAGGGGTCCGCGGGCACGATGATCTCGAGTCCGGGGATCGCCCGCAGCCATGCCAGATCCTCAGGCGAGTGGTGCGTCGGGCCGAGTTCGCCGTAGGCAACACCCGGGCTCTGGCCGCAGAGGACGACGTGGTGCTTGGAGTATGCGATGTCGACCTTGATCTGCTCCATCGCACGGGCGGTGAGGAAGCATGATGCGGCCGAGACAAAGGGAAGCCTTCCACCGGCAGCGAGGCCGGCGGCCACTCCCACCATGGCCTGTTCGGCGATCCCCACATTGATGAGCCGCTCGGGGAACCGCTCCTGGAATCCGCCCAGCTTGCTCGAGCCCACCGAGTCGTTGACGACGGCGACGACTCGGTCATCGGCTTCGGCCAGCTCGACGAGAGTGGCAGCGAAGGCATCTCGGCAGTCGTGCAGGGCGGTCATGTGGCCGCGATCTCCTCACGTGCCAGACGCACCTCGTCGGCGTTGGGGACACGGTGGTGCCACCCAGGGTTGTCGGACATGAAGGACACCGGGTGGCCCTTGTGGGTGCGCGCGATGACAGCCGACGGGCGCCCTGCCTCCCACGGAGTCGACGACAGGACCTCCCGCAGCGCTCGGTGATCGTGTCCGTCGACTTCGGCAACCGCCCAGCCGAAGGCTCGGAACTTGTCGGCGAGCGGCTCGAGGTCGCTCGTATCCGCCACGGGGGCGCCCTGCTGGAGCCCATTGCGGTCGACGACGAGGACGAGTCTGTCCAAGTTCCGGTGGGCCGCGATCATCATCGCCTCCCAGTTGGACCCCTCCTGGAGTTCGCCGTCGCCGACGATGACGAAGGTGCGCCGGGATGCGCCCTCCAGTTCCGCCGCGATGGCCATGCCCACGCCGATCGGCAACCCGTGCCCCAGTGGACCGGTGCTGGCCTCGACCGCATGAAGCTTGGTGCGAGCAGGGTGGCCGTTGAGTGGGCTGTCGGGATTGGCGAAAGTGTCGAGATCGGCGTCAGGGAGAAGTCCTGCCTCCGCGAGAGTGGCATAGAGGGCGACAGCCGCGTGCCCCTTGGACAGCACGACATGGTCTCGGTCCGGGCCCGCACCCTGATCGATGACACCGAGGTAGAGCGTCACGAGGATGTCGGTGACGGAGAACTCCCCGCCGATGTGTCCCATTCCCGCGGTGCTCACGACGTCCAGGTCGCGCAGCCGCACACGGCGCGCGGCGGCAGCGAGCTCCTCCGGCGTCGCCACGGGCATCACTGGCCCGCCATGCTCGACAGCAGCGCATCCTGGACGATGCGCTGGGCCGCCAGAGCATCGTGACGCGCCTGGGCCTGCTTGAGGCCGGCCATGTCGAGAGAGTCCAGTGCGCGGTAGATCGCCTTGAGCATGCGGATGGACAGGCGTGCCGCCTCCACCGTGTCCTCGCGGAAGGGGAACTGGTCGAGCTGCCAGACGCCCTGCCAGTCGTTGATCCGCAGTGTGTAGAAGAACTCGAAGATCTCCGTGAGGTGCACGGTGCCGACGACGAGGTCGTCATCCCAGCCTCGGAGGTTGTCGTTGACATCCATGCCGTAGAGGAGCCCGTGATCGATGAGGAGCTGAGCCGCATCCGCAGGGGACTCGCCACCGTAGAGCGCGTGGCCAAAGTCGAGCAGGACGCCCACGTTGTCCAGGCCCACCTGCTGGATGCCGAGGATCGAGCGCGCCGCGGAATCCCACGTCATCTTGACGCGCGGCTCACGGGGCTTGTATTCGATGGCAATACGCAGATCGGGATTGGCCGCGGCAAGGTCTCGCATGCCGTCCACGGCCAGCTGCCACAGGTCGTGATGGTTGACCTGGAAGGGATAGTCCCAGCCGTCTTGGCCTGGCCAGATCTTGAGGTACTGCCCGTCGAGCGCACGCACGATGTCAGCGGCTTCATTCATGCGGTCGAGCGCTTCCGCGCGCACTCCCGGGTCCGGGTTGGTGAAGGCGCCCTTGCCGAAGCGACGCAGGTAGATCTCGGGGGTGATGCCCGTGACAAAGAGCCCATGGGCCCGCAGCGCGTCACGGACCTCCTCCAGCGTGACACCTGGCGTGAAGGGATAGGGCACATCCACGGCAGCCAGCTCACCCACCTCCGCGGCCCGCTCGATCATCTCGATCGTCGACACCGCAGGCGCGTAGCCATCGGTGGCGTAGCGATCGACGTAACTGGCGAAGTGCCAGAGTCCTGCACCGAACGGCGGGTACTGCGTCATGTCATCTCCTCGTGGTCGTGCGTGGGATAGCCGTGCATGTCAACTCACGCCCGTGAAGCGAGCGCGTGCCACTTCGTCGCGCCAGCGCCCCCGGGCCTGCTGACGCGTGTCCTCGTCCATCTGCGGTGCGACCGGTGCATCCGTGGCGAGCACTGGACCGGGGCGGCCGAGGTTCTCGGCTGCCAGCCGTGCGGCGCCGAGAGCCGACAGGGATGCTTCGCGCGAGCGCACGACCGGTCGACCGAGCAGATCCGCCTGGATGGCCACGAGGAGGTCCGACGATGACGCCGCGCCGTCCATGTGGAGCACCTCCAGCCGCACCTGCCCGTCGCGCTCCATGGCCTCCACCACATCGACCACCTGGTGCGCGACGCACTCGAGGGCAGCGCGCGCGAGGTGAGCGGAGGATGTCTGCGAGGTCATCCCGCTGAGAGTGGCGACCGCTGACCTGTCCCAGTGCGGGGCACCCAAACCCGTGAATGCGGGCACGAGCGTGACACCGCCGGAGCTATCCACCGAGGACGCTGCCTCCGTGACCACGACGCCTCCGGGGCGCGAAGCGCCGGCGTCGACGAGGGAGGCAACCCAGTCGATCGCCTGACCCGTGGCCAGGATGTTGCCCTCTCGTGCGTACGTCGCCCCACCCACCGCTGACGCATGACCGCGTGACCAGGCGATCGTGGTGTCGACACCGGCCGCACCGGTCGACAGGAGCGGCAGGCGCGTCATGAGCGACGTGCCGGTGCCGTACGTCGCCTTGGCCTGCCCCGCGACTCCGTATGCGAAGAGCGCCGCATGGGAGTCAGCCATGACGGCGCACACGGGCAGCCCAGCGGGCACGGGCAGGCCTGCTCGAGTCTCGCCGAAGCCAGCGTCGCTCGCGCGGACGTCGGGCAGCACCGAGCGAGGGATGGCGAAGGCATCGAGGAGGCTGTCGTCCCAGTCGCCCGTGGCGAGGGACAGCAGCAGCGTGCGCGATGCGTTGCCGGTCTCTATGGCCACATCGCCGGTGAGTGCACGCACAATCCAGGCATCGACTGTGCCGACGACGACATCACGGGTTCGCGCATCGTGCTCATCGAGAAGCCAGCGCATCTTGGGCGCGGAGTACATCGTGTCCACGGTGAGGCCGGTGAGTTCGCGCACACGCACGCGATCGGCCTGACTCCACTCGGACAGGGACGCAGCAGCACGCGAGTCCTGCCAGCTGATGACCGGGCCTATCGGCTCACCGGATCTCCGGTCCCACATCACGACCGACTCGCGCTGGTTGGCGAGGGCGACGCCCACCACGTGGGCTCCCCCACTCGCGCTCAGGGCAGCACCAGCCGCAGCCCAGGTGGCGTCCGCGAGCTCCACGGGATCCTGCTCGACGCACCCCGGGCCGGTCACGCTCACGGAGACGGGCACCGCCGCGCGCGCAAGCACGTGGCCGTCCACAAGCGAGACCACCAGGGCTTTGGCCGATGACGTCCCCACGTCGAGCGCGAGGATCGCGTCCGATGCCATGCCCCACTCCTGCGCCTGGACCTATGAATCAATATTCACACACGTAAGTTGATTCATGACCCTAGCCCGCCTGTGAGGCAGGGTCAAGCGCTCGACGGGCCCACCCGGTGTGATCGTCAGCCGGAAGGGAGCCGCTCGGCCAGCCAGATGCGCCTCCTGACGAGCCACATGGTTGCATTCGGTGCCTTGGCAGGGGGATTTCCAACCATGTGGCTCGTCAGGACGCGGCTACCCGTCGCTGAGGCGTCTTGTCATCTCGTTCCGCGCTCCGCCTGTCCATCCCCGCGGTTCTGGAGGACAAAACCGTCGCGGGAGGGCCTAACCGGTCGTCTTCCTGCCGCCCCCGAAGAGGCGCCGGAAGAAGGAGTGCTCCTTCTTCCAGGCAGCCTTCTCCTGGGCGGTGCACCTGCAGCGCTGGTTCTTGGGCACGCCGGCGAGCACCTGGCTGACGTGTTGGCCGCACCCGGCCCACGACGCCTTGTCGCACCTCGGGCAGGTCACCTGTCGACACATAGCCGCAGCATACCCCAGGGGGTATTGGGCCCCTCATGGCGGCGTGGCGCTCTCGCACGTGGCGCTGTCACGGTATAGTAAACCGACAATCGTTTTCATTAGGAGGCACACATGAGCACGACACCCTGGGGCAAGACGGAACTGCGCACTGCCATCGTCGAACGAAGCGGGATCCCTGCAGGCATGGTGGACGGCGTACTCGCCGCGCTCGCGAGCGTTGTCGTCGAGCAGGTCTCCCAGGGCACGAAGCTCCAGATCCCTGGCGTCGCCACGATCGACGTGGTCCAGAGGTCAGCGCGCACCGGTCGCAACCCGCAGACAGGAGAGACCATGGAGATCCCCGCGCGACGTGCGGTCAAGATCACTCCGAGCGCACCCCTCAAGCGCGCAGCCGCCGGTGCGTGACTCCGCATCCCCCGCGCCCGCACTGATCGACCAGCGCGGCGTACCCACCCACGAATGCGTGTGCTGTGGCTGCAACATCTTCGTCATTCGCGCATCGTTTGAGGACTACGACATCGCTGCGTGGTTTCTCGAGGGCGAGTGCGCGGGATGCGGATGCCCGGTGACCGTCCCGTGTCCCGCCGACGACCCGGAGCGCCTCTAGCGGCCTGCGCTCGCAAGCGGGTCGGGCTGCCACCAGACGGTGTTACGCGCGTCGGGGAGTCCCTCGCGCACGGCCTGGATGCCGTCGCGGTCGTGATAGTCGTTGGCCGACAGGACTCGCGAGATCGACGCCAGTCCGCCATGGTCGTCGAGACCATCGGCTGACCAGCTCACCGGGGCCGCGTGGTCGAGCAGCGTGCTGCGCATCGCGATGGCGCCGTCCGCGCGGATGATCTCGACGACCCGCGCCTGCTGGGGCCAGTCGATCATCGATGCGGTCGTGATCTCCCAGAATCCCGATCTGTCGGCGCGCTCATGCCACAGCGAGGCATGGGCATGCACATGGCCGCTGAACCATGCGATGACCTGGGGGTGATCCAGGAGTAGGTGCACGACCTCAGCGGCAAGGTGCCGCGGCTCGTCACGCGTGTAGGCATTCGTGAGGCACCAGGATGGATGGTGCGAGGTGACAATGACGTAGCGATCGGCTGACTGCTCCAGCACGTCGCGCAGCCACGCCAGGTGCGCCGCGCCGATCGATCCCTGCCAGCCGCCGTAGGGATTGACGGTGTCCATGGCGATGAACCGGACTCCCCCGACGTCGCGCACCCACGGGGAGTTGAGCTCCTCGCGCTCGAGCAGACGGCGCCGCTCGTCCGCCGCGATGGGCACCGTGGGCGAGGCCGGCGTATGCACATATCTCGCAGGTCCCAGGGGTGCCACACCCTCCAGCGTGAGCAGGGGCGTGCCCCCCGGTGGCAACCCCACGACTCGCCTGTCCCCCACCGCGAGGCTGCGCAGTTCAGGATCGGGCGCGACGGTGCCTTGCAGCAGGGCATCGTGGTTGCCGGGTACGGCGTACCACGGCACGGAGACGCCCGGCGAAACCACCGGACGCCTCGCAGCCTCAACGAGCCCCGGGATGAGCGGATAGCCAAAGCGAGACGTGGGCATGTCGGGGCCAGCGCCACCCGCGGGGCCGTCGGGATGCCAGTAGCGCGCATCCCAGGGATGACCCTCACTCGAACCCACCCACTGACTCACCTGCGGATCCCCGCTCCAGGGCTCGATGCGGCCACCATTGAGGACCTGCGCGCACCACGATTGCTCGTTGGCCTGTGCGTTGTCGATGAGGTCACCCGTGACGATGACGGCATCGACGTCGGCGGCGTGAGCGTTGATGGCCTCGACAAGGGAGGTGAGCACCTGGACGGTGAGGATCTCCTGCGGGCGATACGTGCCAACCTCGCCCAGGCGCAGGCGATAGATCGAGTCAGGATCTGAGAGGCGGTCGAGGTACTCCAGGCGAGCCGGGGATTCGGCATCGCACACGTGAGTGTCGGACACATGCACGACGCGAGCCAGGACCTCGCCCGGGACGCTCTCGGCCAGGTCCTGCCGGGTGACGGTCAGCTCGGACCAGCCGCGCTCGTCGGGGGCCGCGAAGGCGATGCGGGCCTCGGGTTCGATGGTCACGTTCAGCCCTCGATCAGGACGATCGCGTCGACGTCATCACGCAGACGCACCCGCACGCGGTCGCCCATCGTGGCTCCCCCGAACTCAGAGGTGAGCACGTCGGCGATCAGCGTGCTGCCGCCGTGATCGACCGTCAACCGAGTGAGCGGTCCGAGGAAGACCACCTCCCGGACGGTGTCATCCCCGGCAGCGTCTACGTCGACCGCGATCTGCTCGGGCCTGATCGCCGCCAGGGTCGCCCCGTCCACCGTCTGGCTGGCCGACACCGAGCGATTGAGCACGCGCCAGCGATCGCCATCGACCTGAGCGGGGATGCGGTTGACGGTGCCGACGAAGCCCGCGACGAAAGCGCTGTCGGGCTGCTCGTAGAGAGCCCGCGGAGGGTCGATTTGCTCGAGGCGACCGTGGCTCATCACACCGACGCGATCGGCGATCGCCAGCGCCTCATGCTGATCGTGGGTCACGAAAAGTGTCGTCACCCCGATCTCACGCTGCACGCGACGGATCTCCTCGCGCAGCGAATCGCGAACCTTGGCATCGAGAGCGGACAGCGGCTCGTCGAGGAGCAGCACGCGCGGGTTCGACGCGAGAGCCCGGGCGAGAGCCACGCGCTGCCGCTGCCCTCCGGACATCTGGTGGGGAAACTTGTCGGCATGCGGGGTGAGGCCCGTGACTTCCAGGAGTCGGTCGATCGTGTCCTTGCGCTCCGCGCTGCCCGCTTTGCGCAACTTGAGGGCAAACTCGACGTTCTCTCGACCGGTCATATTGGGGAAGAGGCTGTATTCCTGGAAGACCATGCCGAAGTTGCGCTTCGGCGTGGGGACGTAGGTGATGTCCTCGCCGCCCACAGTCACGGAACCGGCATCGGCCTTCTCGAATCCCGCCAAGATGCGCAGGGCGGTGGTCTTGCCACAGCCGCTGGGGCCCAGGAGGCACACGAGCTCGCCGGATTCGATCTCGAGGGTGAAGTCGCTCAGTGCCACCGTCGAGCCGAACTCCTTGCGAATCCCAGACATGAATACTTTCGCCATCACACTCCCGCCGCTTGCAGGTCCATACCGCGCTTGCGCAGCGCGCGAACGCCGATCCAGATGATGAGAGCCGTGAGGAGCATGACCGCCAGTGCCAGGGCCATGCCTGCTCGGGGCTCCGAGCGCTGAAACTCCGCCATGAAGGTGGGCAGGGTTTCCTTCAGCAGCAGTGCCGCGAAGGCAAATTCCCCGAGCACCAGAGCTGCCGTGAGGACAGACGCCGCAATGATGGCGCCGATCATGTTGGGCACCAGCACGCGGACGATGATGGTGAAGGTGGACGCCCCCATGACTCGCGCTGCCTCGTAGAGCGTGCGGGCACCGATGGACCTCAACCCCGCGTCCAACGCGCGGTAAGAGAAGGGCAGCGCCCAGAGCACGTAGAAGGGCACCAGGCTGTAGGGGCTGGCCAGGAACCACGGCACGGTATTGCGGAAGGTGGCGGCCACTCCGACCACGAGTGCGACAGGCGGCACTACCCAGGGCAGGAGCGTGATCGCCGTCATGAGCGTGCGCAGTTGCGGTGCGCGGATCTCCACGAGGGCTGCGAGCGGGAGCAGCAGGACGAGCGTGAGCACGATCGCGAGGACCATGAGCTGGAGGCTGACGATCGTCGCGCGCTGGAACTCCGGGTTGCCGAAGACCTCGATGAGCCCGCTGATACTCCAGCCCTCAAGGAGCTTCTCCGGCGTGAGGAGGACGACGGGCACCGACTGGAAGGCAAAGCGAGCCATCGCCAGCAGGGGCACAAAGAAGTAGAGCCCGAGAAGGATAAGGAAGATGGTGCGCAGGACTTTCACGTCGCCGCCCACTTGGCCGTGCGGCGCTGGAGGATGGCGATCAGCAGGAGGCTCGCGAGCAGCAGGCTGATGGTCCAGAGCACGATCGCGTAGGCGAGGTCCTGCTCCCCGGTGATCACGTTGCCCTGGAGGAGGA
>VGBQ01000016.1 GCA_016870425.1 Actinomycetota bacterium
GACGGGTCCTGCACGTCTGGTGGGCAGCGCTGGGACGACATCACTCTCGCCACGCGCACGAACCTCTCGCGCGTCGCGTGGGGCTCCAATGCCCACACGGCTCCGGGCTTCATGATCCTGAGCGGCACCACGTCGTCGTGGGGCTACCTCATGGATTCCGGTGCCACCAGCCCGAAGAACGCGCAGATCTACACCTACTCCGCTTGGCTCCGCGCGAGCGACAGCAACCCCATCTCGGGCAATCTCGTGCTGCAGGCCGTGGGCGCCTCACAGCAGACTTTCACGCAGCCCTTCACGGTCACGGACACCTGGACCAAGGTCACCGTCACCGGTCGGCTCAACGCCGATGCTAACTCCATCCGGGTGGGCGTGGGTCAAGTCACCAAGCCCAACGGCACGCTCTACCTGGATGACCACAGCGCCCAGCAGGTGACGTGGGAGCAGTGGGCGCAGGACAACACCAAGCTGCCCGTCTTCGACGTCGTGGCGGATCCGGATCCAACGGAGACGGACAAGGCGCTTCTCATGACCGCGCAGAATTCGAGCGCGGCAGGCAGCTACTACTTCCCACCGTTTAGCGCGTCGTCGCAGTACAGGGTCACCGCCAAGGTGCGCGCGGCGACATCGACACCGGTCACCGGCGCCTTCAGGATCTACGACTCGGGCACGGGCGCCGCGGCGGTGGCCGACTTCACTGTCGATAACTCCAAGTGGGTCACCGTCACATCGACGCCGCTGACTTCGACAGGCGGGACAGTGCAAGGGCGTGTCGCGGTCGAGTTCCCAGCCAACTCCAGCATCTACATCGACGACATCGTCCTGACGGCTTCTGAGGTGACGTCGAGCCCGCCCCAGTCGGCGTCCACGACGGGTGTGCTCCCCAATCTCACGAACTGGACAGGCGATGAGACTCCGATCGTCGTCATGAGTCCCAACAACGCCTACGACGACTCGACCTACCAGCGCATTAACTACGGCAAGAAGGTCTCGACGACTATGCCGGTGAGCGCGATTAGTGGCCAGAGCTACGAGGCCACCGTCTGGGTCAAGTCGCCGTTCACGAACTCGTCGTCCAACACCTCGGCCGTGACAGCCAAGCTCTCGTCCTACGGCAGTTCGTCGACGAGCTCGCTCAACTCCGCGTCGGCCACCCTGACGGCTGACGCCACCTACCGTCCGTTGACGGTCGTCCTCCCGCTGACGGCCAATGCGACCAGCCTCAAACTCGAGGTGACCAACGGTGCCTCCGCCAACTGGGTGGCCATCGACTACGTCACGGTCTCCCTTGAGGGCGACACCCTCGTGGACCCGTGGGTTGCGTCGGGCTCTGTCGGCCTGGTGGCTTCGGACGATTCGGCGCTCGCGTACAGCGGCCACGGGTCGCTGCGCATGACGGCGAAGGGCTCGGCGTCGATCAGTGTCGATGACACGGTCACGCCCACGACCACGGCACGCAGCTTCAGCGTGTGGATGCGGTCGGCGACCAGCAGCACCTCGACGGTCAAGCTCACCCTGAGTCAGGCTGGTGGGTCGTCGGTCAACAAGTCCTTCAACGTGAGCCCCAATTGGGGCCTGGCATCGGTGACTTTGCCGGTGACGAAGGGCACGAAGGGGACGTTCACCTCAAAGATCTCTGTGGACTCCGCGGCGACCTTCGACATCGACGATGTGATCACACGGGATGTCTCGCCCTTCGTGCCGAGTTCCTCGAATGCGACCGCTGTCGTCATCGGTAGTGGCTCTGCGCCGTCCAACCAGCCATCCTCGTCGACGACCAAGTCTGCTTCCGTTGACGCGGCTTCCGCGGATGCTGAGCCGAGGACCTACGTAGGGGCGCCGACCGCCGCTCCCACGAGTGTGGTGGCGATACCCATGAGTCCAACCTCGATCAAGATCCAATGGCAGAACCCCTACAGCGGCACAGTCTCCGGTACCGATATCTCCGGCTATCGCGTCAAGGACGGGGCCGGCCGGCAGGTGTGCCAGGTAGGCGGCTCGACGACGTCGTGCACGGATTCCAACCTCAAGGCCGGTAGCTACGCCTACCAGGTGCAGGCGTACAACAGCTATGGGTCGGGACCCTGGTCGTCGGCGACCCCGGCGATCACCATCGACGGGCTGCCCGTCAACACCGCGGCCCTCACCGCAGGGGCGTCCAGCGAGCCCAACTACCTCATGGTGACGACCACGGCTGCCGGCGGCGTCCAGGCGCCAACCAACCTCACCACGGGGTCGGAGCCGATCGATCCGGGATCGTCGTTCACGATCCGGGCCGACCTCATGGCGGCACCGGGCACCAAGGTGAGTGGCTCCCTGGGCCTGAAGTTCGGCAGCGTCACCGGCACTGCCGTCGTGCCTCAGCTAGAGGAGGGTGATTCGGCCAACTTCATCGTGGACGACACCTGGACCCAGGTGGCGGCGACCTTCGTGCTCAATGGCACGACCTCTGCCACTTCGTTCACTCCCACTTTCAGTCTCGACGGCGCAGGCACGATCTTCATCGACTCGGTCGTCATCAATCCCGTGACCATCGAGCAGGCTCAGCCCTGGGTTGTCACACCTGCGGGCTCCAATGTCACCTGGGGTGTCTACGACGATCCGGACAGTGCGCATGACGGCACGCTCGGTGTGATGAAGATGACGAACTACGGCAACCAGTCAGCTGGGGTCTACAAGACCGCGACGGTGAGCCCGAAGCAGGGCGAGACCTACTCCGGCTCTGTCTGGGTGCGCACCGACGACGATACGACCGCCCCCGTGACGGTGAAGTTCACCGCTACGGGCGGCACGGCCGAGGAGGTGACGACCACACTCACGGCCAACGACGAATGGCAGATCGCCAGCCTCAAGCTGCCGATCGCCAATGCCAATCACACCGGTCTGCAGATGACCATCCTTTCTGCGGCCAGGGGCGTCGAGCTTCACGTCGACGACGTGAGCATCGTCAAGAACGCCTGGTCGATCGACGACACATCGACGCACACCAACCTCGTCAGCAACCCGTCGTCCGAGATTGATCTCTCCGGGTGGGGGGCCCAAAACGGGGCTGAACTCAAGCGCACGGATCTCGCCTCGCTCGACGGGGGCTACGGCGTCGAATTGATTGGCGACGACACGACGCGGGATCAGTTCGCCGTTTACGCACTCTCGGGCCTCAAGCCTTCCACGACCTACACGGTGTCGGCCTACGTATGGCTGGGTGAATACGCGAAGGCCGCGGACGTCTACCAGAGCCGCGACCTGATGTGGGCGGTGGACTATGGCGGCGCGGGCTCCATCGTCACGACAAAGCCGGACTACTCCCGGACCATGGAGTGGCAGCGCATCTCCGTGACGTGGACGACATCGACCGCCCCCAACGCCAACGTGCGCTTCTACGCGCCCAACGGTGGCGGCTGGTATGTCGACAACCTCATGGTGGAGCAGGGCAACACCCTCAACGCCTTCTTCGCTGGCTCCAACCAGCCGGGCTCGACCCTCACGGTGCTCGGCGATGGCGACAACGCCTGGGACGGCAGCGGCTATGCGCGTCTGAACACGATCAACGCGTCGGGCAGCAAGATGTACGCCGACGCCGTGGGCACCATGACGGGCACCCAGTACCTCACCGCCTACGTGAAGTCCGCGACGGACGACACGGCAGCGGGCTCCCTGAAGCTCTCCAAGGGGTGCTCCGCGTCCAAGGCCTTCACGGCCACCAGTGAGTGGACCGAAGTCCAGGTCAGTTGCCAGATCCCGGGCAGCGGCGGGTCTCTGCGGATGGAGGTGGACCTCACGACTCCGGGCGGATCGCTCAACGTCGACTCCATCAGGCTCAGCAACGAGAGCGACACGCCGATCGCTGAGAACAACGTCTACGGCGTTACGACCCCGCTGGAGCATCCCAACTACGGCTACGAGTACCTCTGGGATGACGCCTTCGGGATCCCCGGCATGCACCTATGGGCCTTCTCGATGCAGGTCGAGATCGTCAACGGAGAGCCGGGGCTCGCCGTCGAGACCACCGTCTACCAGGACCCGACGAAGTTCCCGAATGCGCTCTACGGCACCGAGTGGCTCAAGTCCGACCTCTACCTCGAGATCGACGAGCTGCAGCCCTGCTTCAAGTTCGACTTCATGGGCATCGACGGGCAGAGCGGCGTGAAGATCGCGGGGGGCGCGATCAAGTCGGACGACTTCTCGATCGCCTTCGCACCTCGCGGATGCGCCATCGGCGACTACAAGATGCCACCGGGAGCCTCCCTGCTCTTCGATGCTCAGATCGGCGACGGCACGGTGGACTTCGCGCTGGATATCGAGAAGAACTCCAAGGGGCAGCCGACCATGACGGGTGATGTTGCAGTCAAGAACATCAACATCGGCGGCATCGACTACCACGATCTGGAGATGTCGGTCTACGTCTCACCGACCGACGACACTGCCTCCTACGTCGCGGATATGACGCTTCCGATGGGTGAGTTCAGCGGTGACTTCAACATGTCGGCAGCGATCGGCAAGAACGCCAGCTCGCACGTCGATGGCACCGTCGAGCTCACGGACTGGGGCTGGACGAGCAGCAGCGGCAAGGGCATGAAGATCAACGTCTTCGACTTCGACTTCGCGATGGATGTGGGCGCCAACAACTGCGGCACACTCACCGCCAGTGCGGACGCAAACGCGAAGATGGACTTCGCCATGGCGACCAACATCGACTTCACCGGTGATCTAGCCGTGGAGTGTGGCCTGCTGACGAAGCTCGACATCACCTTCGACTACACCCACGGGAGCATCACGGAAGACTTTTATCTGAAGTACGACTCCAGTGCTCTCACGCTCGCGGGTGGTGTCGACTTCGACTTCGACCGCAAGCTGTCGTGGAAGGCCCTGGGTCATCGCTACCACCGCACGGCCAACGTCCAGGTCTACATGGACTTCCTCATGGACGTCACGAAGCCGCAGGACTCCTACGCCGACCTCGGCGCGAAGATCCACGTGGCTAACGGCAAGGGCTCAGCCGAATGCACCATCACCGGGCAGCCGAGCGACTCGTGCAAGCTGAGCATCACGGTGGACTCGCCCTTCATCGGCAAGGTGGGCTTCACCGAGAGCTGGTGATGGCCTGACCTATGACCAGGGCGCGCTCGCTCCGAAGGGAGTGAGCGTGCCCTGGTCCGTCGGAACCTCCGTCGTCGCGATGACATAGCTGAGGTAGATCCACACGACGATACCGACTGCCGCCGAGAGGATGATCCACAGTCGTGCGCGGGCAGCGTTGATCCGAGCGGTCTGCAGGTCCCCAGAGTGCTTGGCGGAGTTCGCCTTGATCGCGAAGACCAGCGCTGGGATCGCCAGTGGCCACGCGCAGCACAGCAGGGCGATGATCGAGGGGATGACGTAGTTGGGGACGCTGGCTGCTTCACCGGGCGCTGGGGCCGCCGGATAGGCGGTCGGCGGCTCGGTGGCTCCCGGCTTCGGCCGTGTCTCCTTGGTCCATGAGTCCCCGGTCCAGTAGCGCTGCAGGTGGTCGGTGAACGGGTCGTCGTACCACCCGGCAGGCATGGGCGGGGGAGTCGTCACGTCAAGCAGCCTAGGAGAAGAGCGCGCTGTAGCCGTTGAGGGCTGGCTGGCCGCCGAGGTGAGCGAAGAGCACGGTGGAGGTCGGATCGATCTCGCGCGTCTCGACGACGTGGATGAGCGCCGCCATCGACTTGCCCTCGTAGACCGGGTCGGTGACCATCCCCTCGGTGCGCGCCGCACGCTGCATGGCCGCGATTGTCGTCTCGTCGGGGATGCCGTAGATCCCCGCGTGGAACCTCTCGTCGAGTTCGATATCGGCCTCGGTGATCGGGCGCGTGAGCCCGATCTTGCGCGCGGTGTCATCGGCGATGCGCGCGATCTGCGCCTTGGTCTCCGCCGGCTTGGCGGACCCGTCGACACCGAGGATGCGGCGCGGGCGCGCCCCCTCCTGCTCGAGTACGGCGAAGCCCGCGACCATGCCGGCCTGGGTCGACCCGGTGACGGAATTGACGATGATCGTGTCGAAGAAGACACCGAGCTCGGCCTCCTGCTCGGCGAGCTCATAGGCCCAGCGCGCGAATCCCATGCCACCCAGCGGGTGGTCCGATGCCCCCGCGGGGATGGCGTAGGGCTTGCCCCCCGAGGCCTCGATCTCGGCGATGGCCTGCTCCCAGCTCTCCTTGAAGCCGATGCCGAAGCCCGCTTTGACCAGGCGTACGTCGGCCCCCGCGAGACGGCTGATGAGGATGTTGCCGACCTTGTCGTAGACCGAGTCGGGCCAGTCGACCCAGCTCTCCTGAATAAGCACGCACTTCAGGCCCGCGCGCGCGGCCACCGCCGCCACCTGGCGCGTGTGGTTGGACTGCACGCCGCCGATCGACACGAGCGTGTCGCAGCCCTGCGCGAGCGCTTCGGCGACGAGGTATTCGAGCTTGCGCGTCTTGTTGCCCCCAAAGGCGATGCCGGAGTTGCAGTCCTCGCGCTTGGCCCAGACCGAGGCACCCCCCAGGTCGGCCGTGAGCCGCTCGAGCGGGTGGACCGGCGAGGGGCCGAAGAGCAGGGGGTAGGCCGGGTAGTCGAGCAGGCTGGGCATCGTGCTCCTGGGTGTGCGGGCGATTTGTCGCATGCTTGTCGTGAGGACCCTACCCACCGCGGCGATGACCTAGGGTCGGGGCATGTCGCTCGTGCTGGCCGCGAAGCGCGTCGTCGACGCCGACGGCGAGCGCCCCGACGCGTGGGTGCGCGTGGACGGCGACACGATCGTTGAGGTGGGCGCAGGGACGGCGCCGACCGGTGCTGTGCGGGCCGACGTACTCCTGCCGGGCTTCGTCGACCTGCACTGCCACGGAGGAGGCGGGGCGTCCTTCACCTCCGCTGACCCAGACCAGATCGCTCGAGCCGCCACCACGCATCGGGCCCATGGCACGACGACCATGCACGCGAGCCTGGTCTCCGCGGACTACGACGACCTGATCGCGCAGATCCGCGCGCTCATCCCCTTCGTCGACGACGGCACCCTGAGGGGCATCCACCTCGAGGGGCCGTGGATCTCGCCGTCCTACTGCGGGGCTCACGACCCACTCACCCTGCGCAATCCGGATCCCGGCGACGTCGCCCGCGTCCTCGACGCCGGGGAGGGGCGCATCGGCATGGTCACGCTGGCCCCCGAGTTGCCCGGTGCGCTTGAGGCCGTGCGCTCGATCGTCGATGCGGGGGCCATCGCCGCCGTCGGACACACGGCGGCCGATGGCGATGCCGCGCGGGCGGCTGTCGACGCCGGGGCGACCGTCGCCACACACCTCTTCAACGCCATGCCACCCCTGCTGCACCGCGATGCGGGACCCGTGGGGGTGCTGCTGGCCGACTCCCGCGTGACCTGCGAGGTGATCGGCGACGGCGTACATCTGGAACCCGACGTGGTCGCCCTTGCGCTGTCGGCCGCGCACGGCCGCGGAGCGCTGGTCACCGATGCGATGTCGGCCGCGGGTGCCGGCGACGGTGACTATCGCATCGGTCCGTTGGAGGTCGTGGTGCGAGACGGGGTCGCCCGCCTGCGCGATGGTGGCAGCTTGGCCGGGAGCACGCTGCTCATGGATTCGGCGGTGCGCCGGGCGGTGCGCCTCGCGGGGCGGTCGCTCGATGAAGCGAGCACGGCCGCGTCGCTCGCCCCCGCCCGCGCCATGGGCCTGGCCGATCGTGGCCGGCTGGCCGTGGGGCAGCGCGCCGATGTCGTGGCGCTCGACGAGGATCTGCGGGTGATGCGCGTCCTGCGCGGCGGTGAGTGGGCTTAGACCAGCCTCGGCGCCGCTCATCCGGTCGAGTGTGCAGTTGCGTGCACGGAACTCGCCGATTTCGTGCACGCAACTGCACACTCGGCGGAGTGGGGGGTTGTAGGACGCTGCGCAGCGCCCCACATCGGGCCCGCATGTGCGCACTCGGCGAGCGACACGCGGTGGCTAGAGGGTCTCGGTGATCTTGCGCAGGCCGCGTGGAGCGTCGGGGTCGTATCCGCGGGCGATCGCCATCGCGTAGGCGAGTTGCTGCAGCGGCATGATCTGCAGGATGGGCGCGAGGTCCTCGCCCGTCTCGGGCAGCGGGATGGCAGCGGCGGCGCGGGGTGCACGCTCCACATCGCCCTCGACCAGCACGTCGGCCCCGCGCTCAGCGAGCCGATCCAGCACCGGCTGCATCGCTGCCCCTCCGGCACCGAAGGGCACGACCGCGATGACGGGCCGGTCCTCATCGATCATCGCGAGCGGGCCGTGCATGAGGTCAGCGCTGGAGAAGGCATGGGCGGAGAGGTACGACGTCTCCATGAGCTTGAGGGCTGCCTCTCGTGCGGTGGGGTAGGCGAAGCCTCGGCCTGTCGTCACCAGGCGCTCCACGAATCGGTAGCGCGGGGCCACCTCGAGTCCGTAGCCCCGGTCGAGTACGTCGCGCGCGAGAGCGGGCAGCACCTCGGCGCGGGAGGTGTCGCCCCCCGCCCACGACTCCGCGAGGAGCCACGCCGCGAGCAGCTCACTGGTGTAGCTCTTGGTGGCCGCGACCGCGAGCTCGGGCCCAGCCATCACATCGATGTGGGCGTCGGCAGCGGTGGCGAGCGGTGACTCCGGAGCGTTGGTGATGGCGATCGCCCAGGCACCGGCCTCGCGGGCGCGCGTGGTCGACTCGACGAGGTCGGGTGATCCACCCGACTGACTGAGGGCGATCCAGAGCACGTCGTCGTAGCACGGCCGGGCGGCGTAGACGGTAAGTGTGGAGGGCGACACGAGCCCGACGGGCAGACCGAGCCGCACTTCGATGAGGTATTTCAGGTAGAGCGCCGCGTGATCGGAGGTCCCGCGCGCGGCGAGCAGGACGAAGCGGGGCTTGCGGGCCGCCACCGCCTGGGCGACGGAGGCGATGGGTGCTGCCCCGTCGGTCAGCAGCCGCGCGAGAGTCTCCGGCTGCTCGGCAATCTCGGCCGCCATCGTGGCGCCTGGCGCGCGGTCAGGCATCGGGGTCCGCGACCGCGCCGAGGTCTCCCGGGGGCGGCACGGTGTGCTCGACGCGCAGCGCGGCGCCCATCGCACCGCCGAGGTCGCCGAGGGCCGCGCTGAGCACCTGGGGGGCCTTCTCCGGGAGGATGAGATGAGGCAGCATCGCCTCGCGGATGCGATCGGCGAAGGGCGGCCCCAGGCGCGTCCCGAGCCCGCCGCCGATGACCACCGCCTCGACGTCGAGCAGGTTGACCGCACTCGCGGCCGCTAGCCCCAGAGCCCACACGGCGCGGTCGATGAGGTGCACGGCGAGGTGATCGTGCTTCTCCAAGGCCTTCGCCCAGACCCCGCTCGACATACGCGTGCGGCCCTTCTTCTCCATGATCTTGATGAGGTCACTGTGCTTGCCCTTGCCGATGCGATGGCGCGCCTCTGCCTCCATGGCGGCGCGACCGGCGTATGCCTCCAGGCATCCTCTGCGCCCGCAGGGACACGGTGCGCCGTCGGGCTCGACGACCATGTGGCCGACCTCGCCTGCCGCACCTCGGCCGAGCCACAGCTCGTCGTGGATCACGATGCCGCCGCCGACCCCGGTGCCGCAGAAGATCCCGAGCATGGAGGAATACGGGCGCCCTGCTCCTAGGCGCGACTCAGCCATGACGCCGACCTGCACGTCGTTGGCAAGCTCGATGGGTACGCCGAGTGCCGCGCGCAGCGGTGCGGCTACCTCGATGGTGCCGAGCCAGTCGGGCAGGTTGCCCGCGTGGCTGACGGTGCCGGCGTCATGGTCGATCTGGCCGGGTGAGCCCACCCCGACGCCGAGGAGTTGGCCCGGTGCGACGCCGGCATCGGCGACGGACTGCCGGACCGAGTCCACGATGGCGTCGAGGACACCGGGCGGTCCGAGGTCCTGGGGGGTGGGCAGCCGGCACTGGCCCAGGACGTTGCCCTCGGGGTCCACGACGACGGTCTGGATCTTGGTGCCCCCGAGGTCGACCCCCGCACGCAGCATCAGCGCGACCCCTTCTCCTCGGGTGCGGGCCAGCGCCCGCCGTTCTCCCAGTAGCCCTGGATTTCCTCGAGCTCGCGGCCCTTCGTCTCGGGTGCCAGACGCCAGACGAAGATCCATGCGAGCACGGCGAGGATAGCGAAGAGCCCGAAGGACCATGCTCCACCGATGGTGCCCAGCACCGTGAGGAAGAACTGGACGATGATGATGTTGGCCAGCAGGTCGGAGCCGAGCATGGCGCTGGAGCCGTATCCGCGCAGTCGAGCGGGGAAGCTCTCGCTGGAGTAGACCCAGACCAGTGCGCCGAAGCCGAAGACGAAGCCGATGTTGATGCCGGCGAGCCCGAGGAAGCCGAGCACGATCTGGGCGGTGCTGAAGCTATCGCCCGACTGGGTCGCGAAGGTCACGACCATGGCGAGCTGCGAGACGATCATGATGGTGATGCCCGTGAGCAGGATCGGGCGGCGGCCCCAGCGGTCGACGACGGTCATGGACGCCAGCACGGCTACGAGCGCGATGCACTGGACCAGGGTCGACATGAGGATGGATTGCGTGTTGGTCGTGATACCCATGGCCTGGAAGATTCGGGGTCCGTAGGCCACCGTGGCGTTGATGCCGGTGATCTGGATGAAGAAGCCCAGACCGACGACGAAGATGGTGGCGCGCAGGTAGGGCTTGCGGAGCATCTCGCGGATGCGCCCGCCTCGCTCTCCGCTGATGGATGACTGGATATCGGACAACTCCGCGTCGACGTCGGCCTCGGGATCGGTGTGCTTCAGGGAAGCGCGCGCCTCTTCAATGCGGCCCTTGAGCACGAGCCAGCGTGCCGTCTCAGGCAGCCTCAGCAGCGCCGGCAGCAGCAGCACCGCGGGGACGGCGGCGAGCCCGAGCATGATGCGCCAGTTGACGGAGTCGCCGAGGCCGCTCAGTGCGAGAGCAGCGAGGTAGCCGATGATGATGCCGACGACCGCGGCGACCTGATACGCCACGAGTGTCGCGCCGCGGATGCGCGCGGGCACAGACTCAGCGACGAAGATCGGTACGGCGATGAGCGAGACCCCGATGGTGAGTCCCAGCAGGAACCTCGACACCCCGAGCATCGTCGGCGAGACCGAGAAGGCGCTGGAGAGGCAGAACACGACGTACCCGAGGGCCACCGCGACGATCGTGGGCTTGCGCCCGAATCGGTTGATGATGAAGCCGCCGGCCAGGGCCCCGATGAGCTCGCCGTAGACGACGGCCGTGACGATCGTCTCGACGGCCTCGTCCTGGCCCTGCAGGCCGAAATAGTCCTGGAAGTACAGCTGCGCACCGGCGACATTGGAGCCGTCGTAGCCGTAGATCACCCCGAGCGTGGCCGCGCTGAGCGCCACCACCCACGCTGACCGCGGGATGCGACTCGCCACCGCCATGATGCCCCTCCCCGGGCGAGACTAGCGACGGGGAGCGGCGACGGTGACCTATCGGTGAACTTGTCCCTTCGGGCACCCGTGCCGCCTAGGGTCCTGTGGTGTGAGCAGGCGGACGTCGGGCAGCGGACTTCTCGCGCTTGGGGCCCTCGGCGTCGTCTTCGGGGATATCGGCACCAGCCCGCTCTATGCCTTCGGGGAGATCTTCCTCGGCGCTCACGACATCACCGTGTCCGTGGAGCGGGTCATGGGGGCGCTGTCACTTGTCTTCTGGACGCTCACCCTCATCGTCTCCGTCAAGTACGTCCTCATCGTGATGCGAGCAGACAACGAAGGTGAGGGCGGCATCATGGCGCTGGCCTCCCTGGCGACGTCAGCGGTACGCCGGCACCGGTCTGCGGCGCTCATCATGGTCTTCGGCGTCCTGGGCGCGGCCCTGTTCTACGGAGACGGCATCATCACGCCCGCGGTCTCCGTGCTCTCCGCGGTCGAGGGCCTCGAGGTGGCCGCTCCTGGGCTGTCGGCCTTCGTCATCCCCATCGCGCTGATCCTCCTGGTGGGCCTCTTCCTCATTCAGCGCTTCGGCACGCATCGTGTCGGGGCCGTTTTCGGGCCGGTCATGGTCGTGTGGTTCGTGTCGATAGGTGTGCTCGGCCTGGTGAGCGTGGTCCAGTCGCCCAGCGTCCTGGCCTCCATCTCCCCGACGTACGCCGTCGGCTTCATGCTGAGCGATCCGCTGACGGCCTTCCTCGCACTCGGTTCGGTGGTCCTGTGCGTCACCGGCGCCGAGGCGCTGTACGCCGACATGGGCCAGTTCGGGCGGCGCCCGATCCGGCTCGCATGGTTCGTCATCGCTGCCCCCGCGCTCTACCTCAACTACCTCGGCCAGGGCGCCCTGGTGCTGCGCGACCCCCAGGCGGCTGACAACCCCTTCTATCTCATGGTGCCGTCGGCCCTGCAGTTGCCGATGGTGCTCCTCGCCACGGTGGCCACCCTCATCGCCTCGCAGGCCGTCATCTCGGGGGCCTTCTCCATGACCCAGCAGGCAATCCGTCTGGGCTATCTCCCGCGCATGACGGTCACGCACACCTCGGCGAAGGAGCGCGGTCAGGTCTACGTCCCCTTCGTCAACTGGGCGCTCATGATCGCCGTCGTCGGACTCGTCTTCGGCTTCCAGGACTCCTCCCGGCTGGCATCGGCGTACGGCATCGCCGTGACAGGAACCTTCCTCATCACCACGTGCCTCATCACGGTGGTGGCGCGTCGACGATGGGGCTTGCCCATGTGGATGGTCATCCCCGGGTTCGTCATCTTCCTGGTGATCGATGGATCCTTCTTCCTCGCCAACCTCACGAAGTTCGATCACGGAGGGTGGTTCCCACTCGTCGCGGCCGGGCTGATCTTCGCGGTCCTCGCCATCTGGCGGTGGGGATCGCAGAGGCTGAGTCGCGAACTCGCCGACCTCAGCGTGCCGATGGCGGATCTGCGTGCCATCACCACTGCGCCGGGCGTCGTGCGCACCGACGACGTGACCGTCTTCGTCACGGTGGAGGAGGGCCTGCCCTATGCGTTGATCCAGCAGGCCCGGCTGCTGCATGTCGTGTCATCGCGGATCCTCATCCTCCGGATGGTCACGGCTGATGTCCCGCGCGTGGATCCACCCGAGCACCTCACGGCGTCAGAGGTGGGAGAGGGAATCGTGGACGCCACCCTGCTCACCGGATTCATGGAACGACCCGATCCAGCCCGGGCGGTGGCCGAGCTCGCGGTCACCTATCCCGACCTCGACCCCGGGGAGTGTCTCTACGCCTTCTACTCCGCGCACGTGGAGGTCATGCGGTCGCGGCCGGGACGATGGCTGGCGACAGAGGTCTTCGCCCTGATGCAGCGCAATGCGACGGATGTCCAGCGCTACTACGGACTGCCTGTCGAACGCGTCATTGACCTCGGGCGGCTTGTGCCGCTCTAGGACGCCGCGGGACTCGGGCTCTGCTCGGCTGGCGCAGCAGGCGACTCGCTGGCCGGCTTCGCAGATGGTGAGCATCCGGGGCCACTCGGCGATGGCGACGGTGCTGCCAGTGCGGCGTCGACCTCTGACTGCGGTGCGACCGAGGTGTACGCCGCTCCGAGCACCGTGTCGATCGTGGCGTCCGTGCGGCCGTCGTCGACGAGCTCAGCACCGGGAAGGTAGAACGCCATGAGTCGTGCCGCCTGCTCGCCCGACGGACCGTGTCGGATCTCGGCGACGCCCGTGATCGTCTTGGCGAGCGGATCGTTGTCGATGACGCCGATGAGGAAGCCGCGCACCTGGAGCTCCTCCGCCGTGGAGGCGGCGAGCCCGGTGCGGTCGGTGGCGTTGTAGACATTGGTCGTGACCTGTGCCGCGCTCGGCAGGCCGGCTCCTGGAGTGACGGTCACCGTGACGCAGGGCTCCGGCTCGGGGGCGGCGCTCGTCGAGGTGCTATCGGTGGGGGTCGCCGAACTGGCGGCGTCGGAGGAGCCCGATCCCTGGATGATGCGGGACAGGCCGTAGCCGGCTCCGAAGAGGATCACCATGCCGACGACGACGAGAATGACGGCGATGACGGGGCTCTGCTTCCGCCGGTGACGGGCGCTGGGCCGAGGCCCGCCGCTGGGAACGCTCATCGAGCCCTTCCTCCTGGGACACGCATGGGGCACATGGAGGCCCCCTGACAGTGGCCCCAGTTTAGGTGGCGGCACCTTCTGAGTCGTGTCGCGACGCGGTGCATGATCGAACCGTGATCCAGCGGATACATGTGCCCGCGGATTGCCAGTCCGGACGCCTGGGTACCCTCGTCGGCGGAGGATTCGCCTAGTGGCCTAGGGCGCACGCTTGGAAAGCGTGTTGGGAGCAATCCCTCAGGGGTTCAAATCCCCTATCCTCCGCGCTGAGGCCCGGGCGGATGACCGCCCGGGCTTCGCTCATCCCCGGTTCCGCGGGACTGCCACCGGCGCGTTCTGCGGTCACAGGAGTCCACCCGGTGGCACTTTTCGACCACAGAACGGTCCGGTGCGGGTCGGCGTACACTCGGTGCGACCCCCCGCGCGGCGTCACCCTGCTGAATCCCCCAGGGCCGGAAGGCAGCAAGGGCAGGCAGGCTCTGTCGGGTGCGCGGGGGGTCCTTTGGTGCCCGGGTGTCGGTCCCGCGGTCTAGGGTGACCGGGTGTCCACGGCCCTGTACCGCACCTACCGGCCGGGGCGCTTGGCCGACGTCGTGGGCCAGGAGCACGTCACCCAGCCGCTCTCCCGAGCCCTCGCCAGCGACCGTGTCCACCACGCCTACCTGCTGTCCGGCCCCCGCGGGTGCGGCAAGACCTCGACCGCCCGCATCCTGGCCCGCTCGCTCAACTGTGCGCAGGGGCCGACTCCTGAGCCGTGCGGGGAGTGCCAGAGCTGCGTCGACCTCGCGCCTAACGGCCCCGGGTCGATCGACGTCATCGAGCTGGATGCCGCGAGCCATGGCGGTGTAGACGACACCCGCGAGTTGCGTGAGCGGGCGATGTTCGCTCCGGTCTCCTCGCGCTACAAGGTCTACATCGTCGACGAGGCCCACATGGTCACCAACGCGGGCTTCAATGCGCTGCTCAAGCTCGTCGAAGAGCCGCCCGACCACGTGCGCTTCATCTTCGCGACCACCGAAGCCGACAAGGTGATCCCGACGATCCGGTCCCGCACCTTCAACTACGCCTTCCGCCTGGTCCCCACCCGTGTGCTCCAGCAGCACCTCGCCACGGTCTGCGAGGCCGAGGGCGTGCCCGCCGATCCCGCGGCGCTGGCGCTGATCGCCCGTAGTGCCGCGGGCAGCGTGCGCGACGCCCTGTCGATCCTCGGCCAGCTCATCGCGGGCTCTGGACCCGAGGGCCTGACCCATGACGAGGTGTCGGCTCAACTCGGCGTCACCGACGCAGCCTTGCTCGACGACACGGTGGACGCCATCGCCACGGGGGAAGGGGCGCAACTCTTCGCGGTCATCGACCGTGTCATCGACGCGGGACACGATCCGCGCCGATTCGCCACCGATCTGCTTCAGCGCCTGCGCGATCTCATCGTCCTCTCGGCCATCCCCGGGGAGGAAGCCCTCGCCATCCTCGATGCACCCGACTCGGAGATCGAAGCCATGCGCCGGCAGCTGACCGGGCTTTCGCTCGCCGAGCTGTCACGCGCGGCTGATCTCGTCAGCGATGGGCTGACGCAGCTGCGCGGAGCGACAGCACCGCGACTGCACCTGGAGCTGCTTGCTGCCCGCCTGCTCCTCCCCTCGGCCGACACCTCACCCGCGGGACTCGCCGTACGCCTGGATCGCCTGGAGCGCGGTGCGACGGCTGCTGTCCCCGGTGCTCGCGCCGCGGCGCCGCGCGCCGCAGCGCCGGAGCAGACGGCCGAGCCGGAGAAGCAGTCCCCCTCCCCGCCTGCGCCCGCATCCAAGGCCGCGTCATCTCGGTCGGAGAAGCCCGCGCGCGCCGCGGCGGCGGCCCCTCCTCCGCCTCCCCGTATGTCCCAGGTCCTGCCCAGCGCGGCAGGGGAGTCGACACCGCAGTCCGATCCTCCTGCGGATCCCGCCACATCGGGGGCGACCGTGTCGCTCGCCGACGTCACCACGATGTGGCCGGCGATCCTCGAGGGACTCAAGTCGATGTCTCGCGTGGCCTGGATGGTCTTCAGCGACTCGCGCCCCCTCTCCCTCGACGCGGGAGTGCTCGCCGTGGGCGTGCCCGAGGAGAGCAAGGTGCGCAATGCTCGCGCGAGCGGCCACGCCGAGCGTTTGCGCCAGGTGATCATCGACGTGATGCACGCCGATGTGCAGGTGGATGTCGTCGCGACCGGCGCGGTCCCGGCCCCCGTCACCGATGCGCCCCCCTCGGACGAGCCGAGCCTGGACGACTCCGACAGCGACGACGATGTGAGCGGCGAGGCCCTGGCGATGCGCGAGCTCGGGGCGACCGTCATCGGCGAGATCGAGCAGGGCTGAGATGTACGACGGCATCATGGCCGACCTCATCGACGAGCTCGGTCGTCTGCCCGGCATCGGCCCCAAGAGCGCGCAGCGCCTGGCCTTCCACATCCTCCAGGCGGAGCCGGCCGACGTACGCCGACTCGCCGAGGTCCTCGTCACCGTCAAGGAGCGGGCGCGCTTCTGCGTCACGTGCGGTCACGTGACCGAGGAGGAGCAGTGCCGCATCTGCCGCGATCCGCGCCGCGACCCGCACTCACTCTGCGTCGTGGAGGAGTCGCGCGATGTGATCGCGATCGAGCGCACCGCCGAATACCGCGGGCGCTATCACGTGCTCGGCGGCGCGATCAGCCCGATCGACGGCATCGGGCCCGATGACCTGCGGATCCGCGAGCTCATGCAGCGCCTCGCCGACGGCCAGATCACCGAGGTGATCATCGCCACCGATCCCAATCTCGAGGGCGAAGCGACCGCGACGTATCTCGCCCGCATGCTCTCGCCCCTGGGCCTTGAGGTGACGCGCCTCGCGAGCGGTTTGCCCGTCGGCGGCGATCTTGAGTACGCCGACGAGGTGACCCTCGGCCGCGCCTTCGCCGGCCGCCGCCGCGTCGACGGCTAGCGCACCTCCTCCGAGTGCCGGCTCGTGTCGCGCACCGCAACCCAGCGCTCGGCGCCACGGGGTGGGCTCGCGTCCGCCTCGTCGGCCGATAGACTGGCCGCTCCGCCGTAGGTGATCGCCCCGTCGGGGCGGCCGGTGTGCTGGCCAGGAGCCGATGTGGGCCTCGTCGTGCAGAAGTACGGCGGTTCCAGCGTTGCCAACGCTGAGAGCATCCGCCGGGTCGCAGCGCGCATCGTCGCCACTCACCGCGCCGGACACGGCGTGGCTGTCGTTGTCTCCGCGATGGGCGACACCACCGATGAACTCCTCGACCTCGCCGAGCAGGTCTCGCCCAAGCCGCCCGGCCGCGAGCTCGACATGCTCCTCACCGCGGGAGAGCGCATCTCCATGGCACTCGTCGCCATGGCCATCAACGACCTGGGCGAGGAGGCGCGCTCCTACACCGGGTCACAGGCCGGCCTGATCACCGATTCCTCGCATGGGGCTGCGCGCATCATCGACGTGACCCCCGGGCGGATCCAGGAGGCGCTCGCCGCGGGCGCGATCCCGATCGTCGCTGGCTTCCAGGGCGTCGCGCAGGACACCAAGGACATCACCACCCTGGGGCGCGGTGGCTCCGACACGACCGCCGTGGCTCTCGCCGCGGCGCTCGGCGCCGACGTATGCGAGATCTACACCGACGTGGACGGCGTCTTCAGCGCTGACCCGCGCGTCGTGCCCAAGGCCCGCCAGCTTGATGTCGTCACCTACGAGGAGATGCTGGAGTTGGCAGCCGCCGGCGCCAAGGTCCTCCACCTGCGCTGCGTCGAATACGCGCGCCGCTTCGATCTGCCCATCCACGTGCGGTCATCCTTCTCCGACCGCGAGGGCACGCTTGTCCTGTCCGAGGCCGCAATCGCGGCCCGCATCGCCGCGGGAGACACCATGGAGCAGCCGATCATCTCCGGCACCGCCGCCGACACCAATGACGCCAAGGTCACGGTCGTCGGCGTACCCGACCGCCCGGGTGAGGCGGCGGCGATCTTCAGCGCCCTTGCCGATGCCGGCATCAACATCGACATGATCGTGCAGAACGTCTCGGCCGCATCGACGGGCCTGACCGACGTCACCTTCACCTGCCCCCAGGGCTCTGTGGGCAAGGCGACAGCCGCACTTGACGCGGTGAAGGAGCGCATCGGCTTCGCGGATCTCCTGACCGACGAGGGCATCGCCAAGATCTCGCTCGTCGGCGCCGGCATGCGCTCGCACCCTGGCGTCTCTGCAACCTTCTTCCAGGCCCTTGCCGACGCGGGTGTCAACGTGGAGATGATCTCCACCTCCGAGATCCGCATCTCCGTCGTGACGCGTGCGGAGGTCGCCCAGCAGGCGGTCCAGGCTCTGCACACCGCATTCGGTCTCGATGCCGACGGCGAGGCCGTCGTCTACGCCGGGACCGGCCGCTGATGCCACGCACCGATCTCACGGTCGCTGTCGTCGGCGCCACCGGCCAGGTGGGCAGTGTCATGCGCCGTCTCCTGGATGAGCGTGACTTCCCCGTGGGGCGTATCCGCTACATCGCCTCCGCGCGCTCGGCCGGCACGACCCTGCCGTGGAAGGGCTCCGACGTCGTGGTCGAGGACATCGACACCGCTGACCTCTCGGGGATCGACATCGCGCTTTTCTCCGCCGGCGGGGGCACATCGAAGGAGCACGCCCCGCGCTTTGCCGCGGCCGGCGCCACGGTCATCGACAATTCCTCCGCATGGCGTATGGACCCCGATGTGCCGCTCATCGTGAGCGAGGTCAACCCGGACGCGGTCAGCGAGATGCGCAAGGGCATCATCGCCAACCCGAACTGCACCACGATGGCTGCGATGCCGGTGCTCATGCCGCTGCACCGCGAGGCGGGTCTCACCCGCCTGGTCGTGAGCACCTTCCAGGCTGTCTCCGGCAGCGGCCTTGCGGGTGTTGAGGAGCTTGACTCGCAGATCCGGGCCGTCATCGACTCGGACGTCACAACGCTGACTCACGATGGATCGTCCATCGACTTCCCCGCGCCCAAGAAGTACGTCCGCACCATCGCCTTCGACGTCGTCCCGATCGCAGGCTCGATCGTCGACGACGGGCTGGGTGAGACCGACGAGGAGAAGAAGCTGCGCAACGAGAGTCGCAAGATCCTCGGCATCCCCGACCTGCTCGTGTCGGGCACCTGCGTGCGCGTGCCGGTCTTCACCGGTCACTCCCTGTCGATCAACGCGGAGTTCGCTCAGCCTCTGAGCGCCGAGCGCGCCACCGAGATCCTGTCCACGGCCGAGGGTGTCGTGATCACCGACGTGCCGACCCCTCTCCAGGCCGCGGGTGCCGACCCCTCCTTCGTGGGGCGCATCCGCCCCGACGAGGGGGCTCCGGATGGCCGCGGCCTGGCGATGTTCGTGAGCAACGACAACCTCCGCAAGGGTGCGGCGCTCAACGCCGTGCAGATCGCTGAGCTGCTCGTAGCCCGCGACTGAGCCCGCTCGCCGGTTCTTGCGGCGAGTGTGCAGTTGCGTGCGTCCTGAGGGCCGAAATCGTGCCCGCAAGTGCACACTCGCGGTCGTGCGAGGGGCTTGCCTGGCCGTGGAACGGCGTTGGGCCTGGATCGGATGATCCAGGCCCAACATTGTCGGGGTGGCGGGATTTGAACCCACGACCTCTTCGTCCCGAACGAAGCGCGCTACCAAGCTGCGCCACACCCCGAGGGAGCCGGAGGAGTCTATCCCCTCGCGGTGAGGGTGAGGAGCGTGGCCTCCGGTGGGCAGGCGAAGCGAATGGGCGCATACGGGGATGTGCCGAGCCCGGCGGACACATGCAGCCACATGTCGGAGTGATCGCGCGGTGCGAACTCCATCAGAGGGCGCTCGACGCGCGACAGGCCGCGGGCTTGGCTCCGGTCAAGGTCGCAATTGGTGACCAGCGCACCGATGCCGGGGACTCGGACCTGGCCACCATGTGTGTGGCCGGCCAGCATCACATCTATGCCGTCTGCGGCCATGGCGTCGACGACGCGCAGGTAGGGCGCGTGCGCGACTCCGATGGCCAGGTCCGCATCGTTATGGGGTGATCCGGCGACCAGGGCGTAGTCGTCGCGCTCGATGTGGGGGTCATCGACTCCGCGTACGTCGACGACACGGCCGGCGGCCTCGACGACTGTGCTCGCATTGCCCAGGTGCTGCCACCCGGCAGAGGCGAGCCTCTCCACGAGGTCTCGCCAGGGCAGCTCCCCCCGGTCGGGGTGCAGGTCCGAGGGCCCGGCAAGGTAGGAGAGCGGGTTGATGGGTCGGGGTGCGTAGTAGTCATTGCTGCCGAGCACGAAGACGCCGGGTACGTCGAGCAGGGGATCCAGCGCCGCCATCACCGGGTCCACGGCGTCGCGGTGAGCCAGGAAGTCGCCGGTCACGACGACCAGGTCCGGGTGCGTCGCAGCGAGCGAGGCGACCCAGTCCTGGAGTCTGCGGCGACGCGGGGTCATGTGGAGATCGGACAGATGCAGGACCTTGAGATCCGAGCTGCCCGGAGCAAGCATCGGCGCCGCGGTCCGGCGTAGGCGATAGGAGGCGGCTTCCCAGCGCGCGTAGGCGAGGCTCCCCGCGCCGAGGAGGGCACCGGAGGCCAGGAGCGCCGTACGCGTCTGCACAGGGGAAGTGTGTCACCGCCGCGCACGGCGATCGGCCCGTGGGCGAGGATGGCCCCATGAGCGCACTCAAGGACCAGCTGCAGTCCGACCTCACCGATGCCATCCGTGCCCAGGACGAACTCACCATGGCGACGCTGCGCATGGCGCTATCGGCGATCACCAACGCCGAGGTCTCGGGCAAGCAGGCCCGCGAGCTCAGCGACGACGAGGTCGTTGTCGTGCTCACGAGCGAGGCCAAGAAGCGCCGCGAGGCCGCGGAGTCCTTCGACGGCGCGAGCGCGACCGATCGCGCCGATCGCGAGCGCGCGGAGCTGGGGGTGCTCCAGCGCTACCTTCCGGAGCAGCTGAGCGAAGCGGAGATCGCGCAGATCGTCAACGACGCAGTGGCCGCTGCCGCCGCGGAGGGCAAGACGGGGCCGGCCGCGATGGGTGCGGTCATGAAGGTTGTCACGCCGCTGACCCGAGGACGCGCGGACGGTGGACAGGTGGCGGCGCTCGTGAAGGCCGCACTGGCCTAGCGGTCGTCAGCCAGGCTCAGTCGGCTCCGGCGTGAGCTCGGGGGTCGGCTGCGGCGTGGGCTCGGGGCTTGGCTGCGGCGTGGGCTCGGGGCTTGGCTCCGGCGTGGGCGACGGCGAAGGCTTCTCGGTGGGAGTTGGGCGCGGATCCTTGGACTCCTCCGGCTTGGGCTCCTTGGACTCCTCCGGCTTGGGCTCCTTGGACTCCTCCGGCTGCGGCAGGGAGAAGGGGATGTAGACCGGGGACGGGCCGACGCCGCGCACCGGCCCGATGCCCCAGTCGTTGAACAACTCGAAGGCCTGCGGCGCGAGGTTGGCGTGAGCGGCGATCATGGCCTCGCGCCAGATAGGTCCGGGGATCTGTCCGCCGGTTACGTAGGAGTAGTACTGACCGTTGATGGTGACATCGGTCATCGGGTAGGCGAAGCCACCGCGGGGATCGCCCACCCAGACGGCTGCGGCCACCTGGGGTGTGAAGCCCGCAAACCAGATGGCGGCATTCTCGTTGGTGCTGCCGGTCTTGCCCGCCGCCG